>NZ_CALWMU010000001.1:0-144056 GCF_944382095.1 Candidatus Acetatifactor stercoripullorum | reverse complement strand
ACAAGACAATTATACATATCTGTTTCTTATCAAAGAAGAATTTTTCCCATAGACACAGAAAATTTTACGCCCTCTCACCCGGAGATCATCTTTTATCAAAGATTTAACTGCTTTAACGGGACTTCCTCTTACTTCCTATTTTCTTGGAAATGAGGACATAAATAAAATGCTAAGTCATAGGTTTTAATCTATGGCTTAGCACTATTTTTTTAACTCAACTCCAAAAGACAGGTAGCATGACATTTTCACTTTGTCAATCCCGAATTTGCAAAAACTGATCTCCCGGCTCCACCTCTTTTGCCACCACAACAAACCGCCCGTCCTCTACCTGATAGGAACAGGTAGACAGCGTGAGAAAGCGATCTCCAAATTCCGCTTCCACACCCGTGTCAAACAGGGAAAGCTCCTTAGAAAAAAAGCGCCGGATGCTCTCCGACGCTTGTGTTACTGTTCTGCCCATGCTCCTCTAACGTTCTTTAAAGGTAGCACAGGCTGTCTCGCGGCAGTCGCAGGCTCCGGAGCCCTTGATATCCACGTGATCCGCAACGCATTTATAATTGCTGTTATAAACGCATTTTACCGCCTCGCAGTCAATGCTGATGGTCTTGCTGGGATGAGACAGGGAACTGGTATAAGAATCCTGTCCCTCTCTTCTTTGAGCAAAACTTTCGCAGCAGGTGTCATCACAGCTGCAGGCATGTTTTCCGCCCACCATGATATCACCCTTGGAACAATAACAGTTTTCATTGTAGGTGCAGTTTTCCACTCCGCATTTCAATTCAGCCATAGCAAACCTCCTTCTGCGCTGCTTCTTTCCTCAAGCCTACGGAAGCAGCGCAGACGATAGACTTGGACACAATGATCAGTATGTCTCTTTTAGTCTGCCCGGCTTTTTATATTAAATTCAAAAAATTTATTTTTTATTCTTCCTGAATTTCCTCCTTACGGATTGCCTTGGTGCGGATTTCCTCACAAATCTGCTCTAAAAATTCGCTCAAAGGCTTTTGTCCCTCGTCTCCGGCAAAGCGGCTTCTCACAGACACCAGTCCCTGCTCGGCCTCCTGCTGTCCCACCACCAGCATGTAAGGAACCCTGGCAAGCCTTGCCTCTCTGATCTTGAAACCGATTTTTTCCGACCGGTTATCCACCGAAGCGTCAATCTTTCTGGCCTTAAGCTCCTTCAGCACCTGATCTGCATACTCCTCATATTTCTCGGAAATAGGCAGCACCCGAACCTGTTCGGGACACAGCCAGGTGGGGAATTTCCCCGCGTATTTCTCAATGAGCCATGCCAGCGTGCGCTCATAGCAGCCCATGGAGGTTCTGTGAATAATGTAGGGCCGTACCTTGTCGCCGTTTTGATCTACATAGTACATATCAAAATTTTCCGCAATGGCACAGTCAAGCTGAATAGTGATCATAGTGTCTTCCTTGCCATACACATTTTTTGCCTGAATGTCAATCTTGGGCCCATAGAAGGCAGCCTCTCCGTCAGCCTCCGTAAAAGGGACTCCCTTCTCCCTTAGCACCTCTCTTAGGGCGTCCTGGGTTTTATTCCAGTAATCGTCATCCCCCAGGTATTTCTCCTTATTGTTGGGGTCCCACTTGGAAAGACGATAGGTCACATCCTCCTGCAGCCCCAGGGTGGAAAGCACATAATAGGCCAGATCCAGGCAGCCCTTCAGCTCCTCCTCCGCCTGATCAGGGCGAATCACCAGATGTCCCTCGCTGATGGTAAACTGGCGCACACGAGTCAGTCCGTGCATTTCTCCGGAGTCCTCGCTCCTGAATAGAGTAGAGGTCTCACTCATTCTGTAGGGCAGGTCACGATAGGATTTCTGGGTATTTTTGTAAACATAATACTGGAAGGGACAGGTCATGGGACGAAGGGCGAACACCTCCTTGTCCTTTTCCTCATCCCCCATTACAAACATGCCTTCCTTATAATGATCCCAGTGCCCTGATATTTTATACAGATCACTCTTAGCCATAAGAGGAGTTCTGGTGCGCACATAGCCCCACTCATTATCCTCCAAATCCTCAATCCACCGCTGAAGCTTCATGATCATCTTAGTGCCCTTTGGCGTAAACAGAGGAAGTCCCTGGCCGATCACATCCACAGTGGTAAACAGCTCCATCTCACGCCCCAGCTTATTGTGATCTCTCCGCTTTGCATCCTCCATACGCTCCAGATGTGCCGCAAGCTCCTCCTTTTTACTGTAAGCAGTACCATAAATACGCTGAAGCCTTGCCTTGTTGGAATCCCCCCGCCAATATGCCATGGAGGAAGAAGTAAGCTTAAATGCCTTGACTCCCTTGGTGCTCATCAGGTGCGGGCCCGCGCACAAATCCACAAAATCTCCCTGTCTGTAGAAGGAGATTTCCTCCCCTTCAGGAAGATCGTTTATCAGCTCCACCTTATAGGGCTCGTTTCTCTCCTCCATAAGCTTTATGGCTTCTTTTCTGGGAAGGGTGAATTTCTCCAGCTTTGCGCCTGCCTTCACAATTTTTTTCATTTCCGCTTCCAGACGGTCCAAGTCCTCTCTGGAAAAAGGCGCATGATCAAAATCATAGTAAAAGCCCTCCTCGATGCTGGGTCCGATGGTGAGCTTTGCCTCCGGAAACAGACGCTTTACCGCCTCTGCCAGCACATGGGAGGCAGTATGCCGAAGAGCCGCCAGTCCCTCCTTATCCGCTGCCGTACAGATGCTCAGCTCACAGTCATGGTCCAAAACAGTTCTCAAATCCACAACCTCTCCATCCACCTTTGCACAGCATGCAGCTCTGGCCAGCCCCTCGCTGATGTCAAGGGCGATGTCATAAACGCTTTTGCTCTCTGCATATTCCTTTACAGAGCCATCCTTCAATGTGATTTTCATGTTCCTTTCCTTCCTTCCTGTTTTCCTGAATGAAAAAAGTCCCCTGCAATATTTCTATTGCAAGGGACGTAAAATTACGCGGTTCCACCCTTGTTGCAGCCTCCCGGCCCGCAAGGGCTTTTCTTTCATTACAGGATTCTGCCACCTTCATTTGCTCATAACGGGAGCCTCCGGGCTGTATTAGAGCCACTCCGAGATGGTCTTCGTCCGCTTCCGGCAAAACCGCTTGCAGCGCTGCCTTTCTTTCAAAAGTGCAGGCGGTTCTCTCTGTTACCTTCCACAGCTTACTGTTCTCTTCAACGCTTTTTCTATTGCCTGAAACTTTATGAGCCTATCATAGTACTTTTTTTTTCAAATGTAAAGCCCTTTCTCCTCTTTTTCCATCTCTTTTATAATATAGTCTTCCACCTGATCTTTCGCCATATTTAAAGAAATGGCCAGCTCACCGTACAGGTTATCCTCTGCGATCCGAAAATATTTCGCGTCCACTGCCGTGACCTTTCGGCCCGCCTCCAGCCTTCTTTGCTTTCTCTGATAAATGGTCTTGATGATCTTTACCCACTCCCTGCAGGAATTGGTTTTCATGCAGTTTCGGTATTCCTGCTCCAGCAGCTTATCGTTGGTGTTCACAATCTGCGGTATCTGCGGAATAGATGCAATCAGCAGATCCGCCTCCTCATGGCTCAGCACTCTGCGCATGGATTCCTCTGCCGTATCCACCGGTATATAGACCGTGCTGCCCGCCATGTAGACAGGCTTCAGAATGTAATATTTTCTCTCCTTGTCTATACCTGAGATATTCAGGGTGGTCACATCCTCAACAACACAGACTCCCTTATTGCCGCATACTACATACTCACCTTTTTCAAACACAAAAATCTTCCTTTCTTACAATCTGCCTTCAACCACTAGTTACCCTTCATCCTCTTGTTGTCTAAACAATATTATAACCATATTTTAGCAGATTAACCGCCAAAAAGTCAGCAAATTATAAGCTTTTCAAGAAATTTTGTGAAAACCGCTCATAAAATCCACAGTGAAAATTGTGCAAAATACCATTATTTTTTATCCTGCTTCTGAAACATCACAATAAAACTCAGCACAAGAAGCAGACTGCTGCACCAGACCGCCCTCTGCCCAAACAGCTTTACGGCAGCATTTCCCACCACTGCGCCGAACGTAAATGCCCCTATGATCCCGTAATAGGTCAGACCCTTAAGCA
Organism: Candidatus Acetatifactor stercoripullorum; assembly: GCF_944382095.1. Lineage (NCBI taxonomy): Bacteria > Bacillati > Bacillota > Clostridia > Lachnospirales > Lachnospiraceae > Acetatifactor > Candidatus Acetatifactor stercoripullorum. The sequence continues at coordinate 139,955 of NZ_CALWMU010000001.1, read as the reverse complement.
GGCTGAACCGTTCTCCGGAAAATAAAAAGTCGCAGACAGCCTGTGTGCCGGAACGGAAATTTCCAATGCACATGGTGGTGGCGCAGGCATTTCCTTTTACCTTTCGAAAGCTCTCCACCTGAATGCCGCAGGCAAAGGAAACCATGGCATTGGCAAACCCGTTGTATGTAAGAGGCATAAGCCCTACAAAAAACAAAATCACGCATTCCGCAAGCACCGCCCACTGTCTCCAGTGAAATCCCTTTCCCTCCGGGAAAAAATGCCTGATCAGCTCTGCCGTCACAATGCCCAGGGCAAAAGCCAGAACCGGGAAAAAATACCGTAAAGCCTCCCGGAAGCTGCCCTCTGAGAGATTCACTCCGAAAAGCAGGATGTTTCCCGTCTGGGCATTGGCAAACACCTTTCCTCTTAACAGATAGGTGTAGGCATCCATCAACCCTCCGGAAACGGCCAATATAACGGCCAGACGCCTTGATTCCGACATCTGGCCCACACTCTCTTGTTTCATAAGCTTTCCAGCCTCTGCTCCCATTCTTCCTCTTTAAAGCCCACAAGGACAAAGTCCTCTCCCACCAAAAGGGGACGCTTTACCAGCATTCCATCCGTGGAAAGCAGCGCAAGCTGTTCTTCATCAGACATCCCCTGCCGTTTCTCCTTCAGCCCAAGCTCCTTATACAGCTTCCCGCTGGTATTAAAAAACCGCTTTAAAGGCAGCCCGCTCTTTTCCTGCCATTCCCGAAGCTCTAAAAGGCTTGGATGCTTCTCCTTTATGGGACGCTCCTCATAGGCAATCTGATGCTCGTCCAGCCATTTCAGCGCCTTTTTGCAAGTACTGCATTTTTCATAACATAATACCGTCAGCATTCTTTCTCCTCCAAGTTTCTTTTCCACCGCTTCCTGAAAGGAAGCCGTCTGTTACTTCTCGCAGCTCCAATACAGGGTTTCCCCGTCAAAATCCATAGTCAAGAAGGTCTCTTCCTCCTCCGTTGCCGGCGTCAGCAAAAGCTGGCTTTCCCCCTCCTCCATGTAAGGGGTGACCAAAGCCCTGAGAGTATTCTCTTCTAATTCCCACTGTCCCTCTCCTCCGATTCCTGCGCCAATGTAATAGCTGAAGCTGTGATCCTCATTTATTTCCATGGAAGCGCCATAGGTGGACAGACCTGTGCCAAACATCTCCTGCAAAGAAGCATAGGCTGTCAGGCTCTCATTGGTTCTCTGTCCGTCCAGCTGCCAGGTTCCCACATAGGAAGCCGGTGCTGCTTCTTCCATTTCCTCTAACGTAACCGGCTGTTTTTCGGCGCTGCAGCCTGCAAACAGCAAAGCGCACAGAAACGCTGCGCTTCCTGCCCAATATCCCTTCACTTTCTACTCCTCCATCTTTGCTAACTTTGCCGCCTTGGTCCAAGCCGACCAGGCGGCGCCTACTCTTCATTCATCTTTGCCAGCTTTGCCGCCTGGTCGGCTGCGATGCAGGCGTCAATGATCTCCTCGATGTCGCCGTTCATCACCTTATCCAGCTTGTAGAGGGTCAATCCGATACGGTGGTCGGTAACGCGCCCCTGAGGGAAATTATAGGTTCGTATTTTTTCTGAGCGGTCTCCCGTTCCGATCTGGCTGCGGCGAAGCTCCGCCTCAGCGTCGTGTCTCTGCTGCTGCTCCAGATCATAAAGCTTTGCCCGAAGCAGGGCAAATGCCTTTGCCTTGTTTTGCAGCTGCGACTTCTCTGTCTGGCTGTACACCACAATCCCTGTGGGATAATGGGTCAGTCGCACTGCGGAGTCAGTGGTGTTGACGCACTGTCCGCCGTTTCCCGACGCACGCATTACATCGATACGGATATCCTTGTCGTCAATCACAATGTCAATATCCTCATCCACCTCAGGCATTACCGCCACGCTAATGGTTGAGGTGTGAATGCGGCCGCCGCTCTCCGTCTCCGGCACACGCTGTACCCGGTGAACGCCGCTTTCATACTTCATTCTGGAATACGCGCCCTGTCCTGTAATCATAAACTGGACTTCCTTCATGCCGCCGATCCCAATTTCATCCACATTGAGGGTCTCCACCTTCCAGCGGTGTCCCTCCGCGTAGTGCACATACATACGGTAGATTTCTGCGGCAAACAGGGCGGCCTCGTCTCCTCCTGCGCCTGCGCGGATTTCCACAATCACGTTTTTATCGTCATTGGGGTCCTTGGGCAAAAGCAGCACCTTCAGCTCCTGCTCCAGCTCCTCTGCCCTTTTCCTGTTTTCACTCAGGGTCTCCTTGATCATCTCCCGCATTTCTTCATCATTTTCCTCTTCCAGCATTGCCAGAGAGTCCGCAACTTCCTGATTGCACTTTTTGTATTCCGTATAGGCGTTTATGATAGGAGTCAAATCGCTCTGCTCCTTCATCAGCTTTCGAAACCGCTCCTGATTGTTGGCCACCGTCGGCTCATGGAGCTCACTCATAATCTCCTCAAAACGAATTAATAAATCTTCCAGCTTGTCAAACATTTTTCTTCTCCTAAAAACCTCCAGCCTGTGTCTTTCCCTTTCCGCTGCCGCAGATTTTCCAAGGCTGCTTCCCTATTCCTAAGACAAGGTTCCTGACACTACTCTGTCAAGTCCTCCGTAATCCTTCACTATCACAATATCCTTAAAGCCCTTTTGCTCCATGAGGCTCTTCACGGCTTCCCCCTGATCATATCCAATTTCCAAAAAAAGCCGTCCCCCACCTGTCAGGTGTTCTCTGCTGTCTGAGATAATCTTGCGATAAAAATACAATCCATCCTCATGGCCGTCAAGAGCCAGTCTTGGTTCATGCTCTCTCACCTCGGGCATCAGCGTATCCAAAACAGCGCTGGGAATGTAAGGGGGATTGGAAACAATCACCTCGAATTTTCCTTTTACGGACGCAAACAAATCACTTTGCAGAAAGCAGATTCCTGCCTTCTCCTGCCCGCATAAGTCCCAGGAAGCACCCCATTCCTCCCAAGGCGCCTTTTCCAAGAACAGACCGTTTCGCACGGCGTTCTCTTCAGCCGTCCTTAACGCTTCTCCGGAGATATCAACGCCCATCCCCTGACAGTGATTGGAAAAATGCAGAAGGCTGATCAGAATGCACCCTGAGCCGGTACACATATCCAGAATCCTGCTTCCGTCGGAAAGCTCCCGAAGCACCTCCTCCACCAGGATTTCCGTATCCTGCCTGGGAATCAACACATGCTCATTGACCGCAAATACAAGCCCCATAAACTCCTGAACGCCGGTCAAATGCTGAAGAGGTATCCTCCGGGCCCGCTTTTCGATCAGGCTCTCATAAGCCCCTGCCTGGCTGTCCAAAACTTCTTTTTCTCCATGCGCCAGCAGGGTATTTCTATCCGTATCACACACATACTCTAAAAGCAGCCTGGCATCCAGCGCGGCTTCCTGTACTCCGGCCCTCTCCAGGACTGCTTTTCCACTCTGAAAGCATTCCTCATATGTCATAAGCCCTTACCGCCTCGTCCTCTCAGTCATCCTCTCTGCCGGATTCCTGTTCCATCCAGGTTTCATCCACCTCATAGCCAAAATTCTCATAGAGATAATTTTTCCAGTCAAACACAGCTTCCACCGCTGCTATTGCAACCTCCACCATGCTTTCATCCGGCTCCTTCGTGGTCATACGCTGAATCCACATCCCCGGAGCAGAAAGAATCCGCACAAGCAGATTGTCGCTTCGTCCCGCGAGACGAATGATCTCATAGGAAATCCCAGCAACCACGGGCAAAAGCAGCACCCGCAGCACCACCTTGGCCGCCACGCTGTCCACCTGAATAAAGAAAAACAAAATAATGCTTACAAAAAACACAAAAAACAGAAAACTGGTTCCGCATCTCCTGTGCAGTCTGGAGCTGCGCATCACATTGTGCACGGTAAGCGGCCTGCCCTTCTCGATACAGTTGATACATTTGTGCTCCGCACCATGATACCGATACAAGCGCCTGATATCCTGCATGGCGCTGATCCCCCACACATACAACACAAAAATACCGATGCGGATGACGCCCTCCACAATGGTCATCAGAGAACGGTTGCGGATATAACCGTCAAAAAGGGAAGAAATATAATAAGGAAGCACAATAAAAATACCCACCGCAAGCACCACTGAAAGAACGGTCACAAACCCTGTGAGCACCTTCTGCGCATTTCCCTTAGACATTTTATTCAATGCCTTGTCAAGCTTCGTCTCCTCTTCTTCCTCCTCGTAGAAGGAAGCGGAATAATTTAACGCCCTTGTGCCGAGAATCAGGGAATCCACAAAATTAAAAATTCCCCGGATAAAGGGCAGCTCCTTTATTTTATGACCATGCAGCACTCCCTGGTAATATTCCAGCTCCACTTCAATCTCTCCGTCCGGCTTTCTCACGGCTACCGCATAATTCTCCTTGTTCTTCATCATAATACCTTCCAGCACGGCCTGCCCGCCAATGCCGGAATACCGGTTGCATTTTTTTCTTGCCATAGTCTCTTTGCACCTTTACTTTGGAAAAAAAAGGTTGAGATAGAAATACCTCAACCTTTTCTGCATTCTTATTTGACACCGTATTTCCTGTTGAACTTCTCAATCCGTCCATCTGCCCTTGCAGTTTTCTGCTGTCCTGTATAGAACGGATGGCACTTTGAACAAACCTCCACGTGAATCTCAGGCTTGGTAGAGCCGGTCACAAAGGTGTTGCCACAGTTGCAGGTTACTGTTGCCTGATAATATGCGGGATGGATTCCTTCTTTCATTTTTTTCACCTCTCTATTGTAAAATTAGCTAAATAGGTCTATATTCGCATCCTCACTGCCTATGGAACCACAAACAGCGGTATTATTGTAACATAACAAAACAAGGCTTGCAATACTTAAATCAAATAAATTTGTTCTTTTTTACCATTGCCACAAATTCCATATTGTTTCTGGTGCGGGCAAACATGTCCAGAATCCGGTCTGCCGCCTCATCGGGCTTTAGTCCATTGAGCGCCTTGCGCATCACATTGATGGCCTCCATCTCCTCCGGCGAAAGCAAAAGATCCTCTCTTCTGGTGCCGGATTTGGCCAGATCAATGGCTGGAAATATCCGCTTCTCGGACAGCCTGCGATCCAGTACCATCTCCATATTTCCTGTTCCCTTAAATTCCTCGTATACCACATCATCCATCTTGCTGCCCGTATCCACCAAGGCCGTAGCCAGAATGGTCAGACTCCCGCCCTCTCTCATATTGCGGGCCGCGCCGAAAAACCGTTTGGGCATATGAAGGGCAGAGGGATCCAGTCCGCCTGAAAGAGTCCGCCCGCTGGGAGGAACCACCTGATTGTAGGCTCTGGTCAGGCGAGTGATGCTGTCCAAGAGAATCACCACATCCTTTTTGTGCTCTACCAGACGCTTGGCACGTTCGATCACCATTTCCGATACTCTCTTGTGATGCTCGGGCAGCTCGTCAAAAGTAGAGTAAATCACCTCCACATTATCCCCCTGGATGGCCTCTTTGATATCCGTCACTTCCTCCGGCCGTTCGTCAATGAGCAGAATCAGCATGTGCATATGGGGATTGGTGCGCAGAACCGATTTGGCTACCTCCTTTAACAGGGTAGTCTTTCCTGCCTTGGGAGGGGAAACAATCATGCCGCGCTGTCCCTTTCCCACAGGACTTACCAGGTCCATCACCCTCATTGCAATGCTGCAGCCTGGCGTCTCCAGCTTGATGCGTCGGTTGGGGAAAATGGGGGTCATATCTTCAAATGCCGTTCTCTTTGCAGATTCCTCGGGAGTATAGCCGTTTATGGTGCGGATAAACAAAAGAGCGCTGAATTTCTCCTGCTGAGTCTTTACCCGCTTATTGCCCCGCAGAATGTCTCCGGTCTTTAACCCAAAACGCCGGATCTGGCTGGGCGCCACATACACGTCGTTTTCACCGGGCAGATAATTCTCACAGCGGATAAAACCATAGCCATCCGGCATAACCTCCAAAATGCCGCTGGCCTCCTCGCCGCTGTCCAGCTCCTTGGGATACTGGCCTTCGTCGTAAATCTCATTGACACGGCCTTCCCCTCTTGACCGCTCTTCACTTCTTTGCTGGTTCTCTTTCTGATGGTTTTCCTCTCTCTGAGGTCTTTCTTCTCTCTGAGGTCTCTCTTCCCTCTGTGGCCTCTCTTCCCGCTGAGGCCTCTCCTCTCTCTGAGGTCTCTCCTCTCTCTGAAGTCTCTCTTCTCTCTGAGGCCTCTCTCCCCGCTGAGGCCGTTCCCCTCTCTGGGAAGCTTCTCCTTTGGCGCCGTTTTCATAGCGGGAAGCGCTTTCTACTCTGGAAGGGGCTTTGTGCACTGCCGTCTCCTGCTTCTTGGAAGCGTTTTCCTCCTCTTTCTTTAACCGGGCGTCCTCTGCCAGCATAGCCTCCACCAGCTCTGCCTTCTTCATAGCCGAGATTCCCTTAAGTCCACGCACCTTCGCCAGCTCTTTCAGCTGTACCAGTGCCAATGATTCATATTTTTCTCTCATATACTCCCAAATCCTCCTATACTAAAGCAGCCCCTTGAGGCCCTTCCTTTTACAGTGATACTCCTTATCCGTTTCAGCAGATTTCCATTCCACGCTCGAAAGGAGCTTTCCAACTTTTTATTTCAGGGATTTCTTTCTCAGACAGGTCAATGGACGTGTTCCTTGACTTTTTGATGAATCAATCGTTTATATGAAAGCATTATAATACAGTTTTGGCAAAATAGGAAGTACTATTTTGCCAAAACTACCTTTTTTTGCCGGAGAGATTCCTGTACATCGATCAATCTTTGGTTTTCAGAGCCTCTAAAGGGCAGCTTGAGATTTTTCAGTTCCTCCACAAACTCTCCATCCACAAGCACATCGATAAGCTGGAGAAGGGAGCTGACTGTTTTCTCCCCCTGCTGTGCCAGGGGCAGCAGATCCTTTTCATAATCATATCCCGTATAGCACCAAATATCCTTTTTCGGGTAAGAAAGACGCACCTTCTCCACAAGGGAGAGCACCTCTTTCCTGTTTCTGGGGTCTAAGGGTTCTCCTCCCAGAAGGCTAAGCCCCCGTATATAATCAGGTGCCAGCGCTTTTAAAATTTCCGTCTCTGTCTGGATCGTGTAGGGATTTCCGTATCCGAAATCCCATGCCTCGCTGTTAAAGCAGCCCTTGCAGCCGTGGGTGCAGCCGCTTACAAACAACGACACCCGCACCCCCGGCCCGTTGGCTACATCTGTTTTTTTGATGGCCGCATAATTCATAGATGAAGCACCCTGGCCTTTATTTCCTTGGTTTTTCCTGCATTCCAGAAATTCTCCCCCAGATAACCGCAGGTTCTCCTGGTCACGTTCATCTTTGCGTGATCCTTATTGTGGCACTGAGGACATTCCCATTCCATGTTTTCGTTGATCTGTATCTCACCGTCAAAGCCGCACACATGGCAGTAATCAGACTTGGTGTTAAACTCTCCGTACTGGATATTGTCATAAATAAACCGGATCAGCTCCTCTAAGGCTTCCAGATTATTGTTCAGATTTGGAATTTCCACATAGGAAATCGCCCCGCCCAGAGACTTATTCTGGAATTCGCTCTCAAAGGTAAATTTTGTAAAGGCATCAATATTTTCCCGCACATCCACATGGTAGGAATTGGTATAATACCCCTTATCCGTTACATTTTCAATGTCGCCGAATTTCTCCCGGTCAATTCTTGCAAAGCGGTAGCAGAGAGTTTCCGCAGGCGTGCCGTAAAGACTAAAGCCGATGCCCGTCTCTTCCTTCCATCTTGCCGCCGTCTCCTGCATATAATCCATCACCTTCATGGCAAATTCTTTTCCCTCCGGCTTTGTGTGGCTGCAGCCCTTCATGAGATAGGTGGTCTCGTAAAGCCCAATGTAGCCGAGAGACATGGTGGAATAGCCGCCATGGAGATATTTATCTATCTTTTCGCCCTTTTTCAGCCTTGCAATGGCGCCGTACTGCCAGTGGATGGGACTTACGTCGGATACAGTGCCCTCAAGGGCCTTGTGTCTGCACATTAACGCCTCGTAGCACAGCTGAAGCCTCTCCTCCAAAATCTCCCAGAATACTTTCTCATCGCCCTTTGCCAGAATTCCGATCTGAGGGAGGTTTAAGCTTACCACACCCTGGTTAAAACGGCCCTCCCATTTATAATTTCCGTTTTCGTCCTTCCAGGGAGACAAAAAGGAACGGCAGCCCATGCAGGAGAACACATTTCCCTCATAGTTTTCCCGCATTTTCTTGGCAGAGATATAGTCAGGGTACATCCTCTTTGCGGAGCATCTGGCTGCAAGGTGCGTCACATAATCGTATTTGCCGCCCTTGAGACAGTTATTTTCATCCAGCACATAAACCAGCTTAGGAAACGCAGGGGTCACATAAACCCCTTTCTCATTCTTGGTTCCCTGCAGGCGCTGGGTGAGAATCTCCTCAATAATCTGCACCGTCTCCTCCACATATTCATCCTCCTCGTCAATGTGAAGAAATAAGGTCACAAAGGGAGACTGGCCATTTGTGGTCATCAGCGTGTTAATCTGATACTGTATGGTCTGCACACCGCTTCTGAGCTCATCCCGAAGGCGTATATCCACGATTTTTTTCTTCGCCTGAGCATCCAGGCTGTCCCCAAATTCCTGGTCCAGCTGCTGTTCAAACTTCAGCCTGCTTTTGCGCAGATACTTTCCCAGATGCTTTATGTTCACAGACTGTCCCCCGTACTGATTGCTGGCCACCGCCGCAATAATCTGTGTCGTTACGGTGCAGGCCACCTGAAAGCTCTTGGGTGACTCGATCAGCTTGCCGTTGATAGAAGTTCCGTTGTCCAGCATATCCTGAATATTGATCAGACAGCAGTTGAAAATCGGCTGAATGAAATAATCCGCATCGTGAAAATGAATGGCGCCGTTTTCGTGGGCTAACGCAATATGCTCCGGCAGAAGCAGACGCCTGGTCACATCCCTGGATACCTCTCCTGCAATATAGTCCCGCTGGGTGGAAGCAAGCCTTGTGTTTTTGTTGGAGTTTTCTTCCGCAAGCTCCTTGTTCTCATTCCGAATCAGCTTCAGAATGGATTCATCGGTAGTGTTGGATTTGCGCAGCAGGCTTCTCTGATAGCGGTACACGATATATTTCTTGGCAAGCGTATATTTATTGTGGCTTACCAGCCGCTCCTCAATCATATCCTGCACATGCTCCACCGTCAGAAGCTCTTTCCCTTCCTGCTTCACATCGTCCAGGATTTCCCCGATCAATTCCTCCTCCGCACGATATTCCTTCTCCACTTCATTGTTGGCCTTCTGAATGGCCGCCACAATCTTTTCTTCCTCGTACGGCACAATACGCCCGTCTCTTTTCTGTATCCTCATAAGCATCCTCTTTCCTCTACCGTGTACACATCACATAAACGATGGCCGTATGGGGATACAAGCCTCCCGTACGACCACCTGCGCGCCATTTTCCGGCAAAACAAACACCCAAAAAATCGCACAATATTTTGTGTATCACTTCGAAACTCACACCTATATCTTGTATTTCATTATAATCGGATGCAGAATAAATTGCAAGGGCTTTTTTATTCCTATCAATAATAGTATCCTCTTCCGCCGCAGCACATACCGCCTCCGCCGCAGCAGAGATTACAGATCAGATTTGCAATGCACAGCTTTAAGCAGATATTGCCGCCTCCCATGGAGGGATAACCGTACGCCGCCTGCCGCCTGGAATACCAGGTGCCTCCGTTTTCAAACTGATATACCAGATTCTGGTAATCTGCATTCCCAGGCTCCAGGGCCGCCGCCTTTTTGGCGTGTTCTAAAGCAGCCACATTATTGCCAAGCCCCGCGTGGGCTATGGCGCTGTAATAGTACCATCTTGCCCCCCGCTCATGCTGCCCCATGCTATCCAGCGCATTCCTGGCCTCTTTATAATATCCGTTCCGCACATAATTGCCGGCCGCCCGCAGATGAGGCTCCTCCTCATAGCCTGCGCTCTGTCCCTGGTCCCCAAAGCCGCCGAAGCCTCCAAAGGGGCCATAGCCGAAACCGCCTCCGCCATAGCCGCCTCCGCCGTAGCTGCCGCCTCCTCCCGTACCGCCATAGCTGTAGCCCTCTGTGCGCTCCTTCATAATCTGCTGGTATGCCGCCTGTATCTCCTTAAACTTTTCTTCCGCCTGGGCCTTATTAGGATTGTTGATATTGGCGTCCGGATGATACTTGCGGCTCAGAGCCTTATATGCTTTTTTGATTTCCTCCTCGGAAGCGTCTCTGCTTACTCCGAGAACCTTATACGGATCATTCATTCTTTTTCTCCACAGCCGCCCTTCTCTTTTCTCTCACCGCTTCATACCGGCACCACACTCCGGAATATAAAATATTTCTCAAAATTTCCACGTTCTCTAAAATAGGCAGCCTCTCAAATTCCTTGCAGCACTCTGACATCATCATGGTCAAAATCGTCCTGCATTCTTCCTCAAAGTCCGGTTCGTTGTACATCCTTTTTAAAGGATTAAAGTTATTTTTCCGGATATCCTCTTCAATATCCTCATACGCATCTAACAGATAAATAAATTTTCCCAGGAAAAACCCAAAACGGCCCAGCCCTTCGCTCCACTCGTCCTCTCTGCAGACAAAAATTCCGGCCATAATCTTTCCGAACAATCCCGCCATGGTGTCAATATCCCCATTTCCCGTCTTTTCCGCATCATAAAAATCATGCATCAAAAGACAGATATTTCTCACCTTTGCGGCATAAGTTTCCTTTACGCCCTTGCTTTTTCCCTCCAGCATTTTGCCGTATGCAAGCTTCCAGAGCTTTCTTTCATCCTCCCAGTCATCCTGACATTTATAGAGTGTCAAAAGCACGTTCATATCCGCCGCATACTCTGTAAAGAGATTGGTTCTGATTTCATGCTTCTCAAAGGGATGGGCGATACATCGGCACTCACCCGTCTGTGTCTGTGGCTCATAAAGTCCTGTAAACAGCATGAGTAAAAAGGTCATATCATAGCTCAGTGAAAGCTGGCCCGTTATACCGTACTTCTCCTTCAGCTTGCGGCAGAGGCCGCAATAATAGGAATGGTATATATCAAACTCTTTAAATTTCATTTCGGCTTTGTTAACTATGATATATCCAAACATGAAACTGCCTCCCTGTCAACTCTTTTTGATAAATTCCGTCCCGCATTTCCTACACCTTATGGCGATTCTGCCCTTTCCCCTGGGAACCCGTATCTTCTGCCTGCAGTTAGGACATCTGTAAATATGATACTCCTTAAGCTGCTTCCATTCCCTTTTCTTTTTCTGGAAAAAGCCTCTGACCTTCATCTCTTTTTTCAGATACCACTGGTTTTCTGCACTGCGCTTGGCAATATTCCGGGAAAACATGCGGAAATACACATAAATCATCAAAGCAAGCGCAAACAGGTAAAAAAGGTTTCCTCCAAAAAAGGAAATCACCAGACACACAAGGGCCGCGATCATTAAAAACTGATTCAATCTGTCGCTGCCATAGCGTCCCCACATAAATCTCTGCAATTTTTCTCTCATTTTTTTCCTTCCCGTCCGTTAAAGCGGACATCCTTCCATCGTTTCCTGTCCGAAAAAGCCTTCAGGACTTTATACATGTCTCCAGAATATCAGCACACCGTTCAATTCCAAGCAGGCCGCTGTCTAAAACAATATGGTAATTTTGACTGTTTTTCCAGTCCTTCCCGGTGTTGGCCCGATAATAGCCGCTTCTGCGCCTGTCTGCCCTCTTTAACGCCTCGGAGGCCTTCTGGGCGGGAATCCCATATGTGTCCACCGCTCTTTTTTTACGGAATGCGTCGTCCGCATGAATAAAGACCCGGAGCACATCCTCCCGCTCTCTCAGGGAATGGGCGGCGCATCTCCCCACCACAACAGCAGGGGTCTGCGTGAGCTTTTGTATGATTTTTGATTCCGTCAAAAACAGCCTGCTCTCCAAGGACAGCGAACTGCCCTGGGAGATAGAGTCTCCCTTTCCCAGGTTTGCCATCACATACATGGAATACATAAAGCTTCCTGTAGACTTTTCCTCCAAATCCTCCAGATAATGCTCCGGCTGTCCCAGCTCCTTGGCAGCCATGGCAAGAATTTCACGCCCATAACAGGGTATCCCCAGACGTTTTGCCGTCCTTTGTCCGATCTCCTGCCCGGCGCTGGCATACTCCCGTTCTATGGCTATAATGTGATATTTCATATTTCCTCTCATTCTGCCGCGTGAGCGGCTTTGTAATCAGTACGCGTTTCTTTGTGTATGATCAATGTTACGATGCAAACTGGCTGTTGTACAGATCGGCATAAAAGCCTCCCTTTTCCAAAAGCTCCTTGTGATTTCCGCTCTCGATGATGTCCCCGTCCTTCATCACCAGAATCATATCCGCGTTTTTGATCGTGGAAAGTCTATGGGCGATCACAAAGGAAGTCCTTCCTTCCGTCAGCTTATCCATGGCTTTCTGAATCTGTATCTCCGTTCTGGTGTCCACAGAGCTTGTGGCCTCATCCAGAATCAGCAAAGGCGCGTTCTCGATCATGGCCCGGGCAATGGTAATCAGCTGCTTTTGCCCCGCAGACAAATTAGCCTTGTCGTTGAGCACTGTGTCGTAGCCCTTTGGCAGTGTGCTGATAAAATGGTGAATCCCCACCGCCCGGCAGGCCTGCTCCACTTGTGCATCGCTGACATTTTCCTTGCAGTACACAATATTTTCCCGAATAGTGCCTTCAAAAAGCCAGGTGTCCTGCAGCACCATGCAAAACAGATCATGCACATTTTCCCTGGTCAGATTCTTCGTGGAAACACCGTCTATCAAAATATCGCCCCCATTCAGCTCGTAAAAACGCATCAGCAGGTTTACCATAGTGGTTTTGCCCGCTCCTGTGGGTCCTACGATTGCAATTTTCTGTCCGGCTTTGGCATGGGCCGAAAAGTCCTTGATAATAATGTGATCCGGCTGATACCCAAAACGGACATGGCGAAACTCCACATCGCCTCTTGCATTTTCAAGGCGGGCAGTTTTCCCGCTTTCGTCCTTAAGCTCTTCTTCCTCCAAAAACGCAAAGACACGTTCTCCTGCTGCGGCTGTGGACTGCAGGCTGGTCATGGCCTGGGCAATCTGGCTCAACGGATTGGTAAAAAGCCTGATATACATCATAAACGCTACAATCACGCCAAAGCTGATTACATCATTCATCGTCAGGGCAGCTCCCACCACACAGACCGCAACATAACCGAAATTTCCGATAAAGCTCATAATCGGCATCATCAGACCGGACAAAAACTGGCTTTTCCATGCGCTGTTGTAAAGCTGATCGTTGATATCCGTAAAGGTTTCCAGGGCTTTTTCCTCTCCGTTATACGCCCTCACTACATTGTGGCCGGAATAAATTTCCTCGATATGCCCGTTGATGCGTCCCAGCTGGCTTTGCTGTTCAATGAAGTGTCTTTGGGATTTGGACATTATGGTCATCATGATGCCGAAGCCTGCAAAGGTAGAGACTACCGCAGTGAGCGCCATCATCCAGTTGGTATAAAACATCATAATCAGGGAGCCCAGGAACATAGTTACTGCTGTTACCAGAGAACCAATGCTCTGATTGAGGCTTTGTCCAATGGTATCCACATCGTTTGTGACCCGGCTGAGCACATCTCCAAAACTTGTTTTATTAAAATAATTTAAAGGTACCTTGTTGATTTTTACGGAAATATCGCTTCGAAGCCTTTTGGTGACCGCCTGGGTGATAGTAGCCATGGCAAAGGACTGAATGTAGGAGCAGACGGCGCTGCATCCGTAAAGAACTGCCAGCCCGAATGCGATACGCTTCACTCCCTCCATATCAATCTCTGTGGTCAGTCCCTGGGTAATCAGATTGGTCAGATCCTTCAATTTATCCGGTCCAATCAGAGAGCATATGGCCCCTGCCACAGCAAGGATCAGGGCTCCCGCAAGAAAGGGAAAATACCGTCTGCAGTACAAAAGAAGCTTTTTCCATGTTCCTGTGAAATCCTTGGCCTTTTCTCCAGGTCCCCGCATGCCGCCCCGGCCGCCCATCATGCCGCGGCCTGCAGGCCTTTGTCTATTTTCATTACTCATTTGCAAGCTCCTCCTTTGACAGCTGGGAAAGGGCGATCTGCCTGTAAACCTCACAATTTTGCAAAAGCTCCTCATGGGTTCCCATTCCCACCGCTTTTCCTTCCTCCAGGACAATAATCTTATCCGCATTTTTTATAGTGCCGATACGCTGTGCCACGATAAGGGAGGTGGTATCCGCCGTCTCTTTTTTCAGAGCCGCCCGCAGAACCTTGTCCGTCTTGTAATCCAGCGCGGAGAAAGAGTCGTCAAAAATATAGATTTCGGGCTTCCTGTATATCGCTCTGGCAATGGCAAGCCGCTGCTTTTGTCCTCCCGAGAGGTTGGCACCGTTTTGCGCTACCATTCCCTGGTGAGCGTCCTCCATCTTCTCCACAAACTCCGTGCCCTGAGCAATATCTACGGACTTTTTCACATACTCGCCATCCACCCCTGTGTCTCGTCCGTTGTCACCGTAGGACACATTGCTCTCCACGGTTCCCGCAAACATCACCGCTCTCTGGGACACATATCCAAGCTTGTTGTGCAGCGCTTTGGCCGTGTACTCCTTTACGTTCACTCCGTCCACAAGCACCTCCCCTTCCGTAGCGTCATAAAAACGAGGAACCAGATTCACCAGCGTAGACTTACCACTTCCGGTGGAGCCGATAAAGGCGATAGTCTCTCCCTTATGTGCCGTAAAGCTGATATCTGTAAGCACATCGTCCGCAGCGTCGGGATAGCGGAAGCTTACATGGCGGAATTCCACCTCTCCTTCCTTTCCCGGCAGGCCCTCTGTTCTTTCTCCATCCTTTATTCCAGGCTCCGTATCCAGCACCTCATTGATACGCTTTGCAGAAACGCTTGCTCTGGGGAGCATAATGAAAATCATCGTCAAAAGCATAAAAGCCATAACCACCTGCATCGCATAGGAGGAGAACACCACCATATCCGAAAACAATCCGATACGCTCCACAAGCTGGGCTTCATTGATCAAAACCGCCCCGATCCAGTAGATGGACAATGTGAGACCGTTCATGATAATGTTCATTCCCGGATTCATAATCGCCATCATTCTATGGGCAAAGAGATTGTTGTCCGTCAGCTCCTTATTGGCCGCCTCAAACTTTTCCTCCTGATACTGTTCCGCATTGTAGGCCCGCACCACCCGGATGCCGGTAAGGTTTTCCCTGGTAACACGGTTCAGGTTATCCGTCAGCGTTTGAATCTTCCTGAATCTGGGTAATGCAAATATCATAAGTACAACAATCAGAATCAGCAGAAATACCACAGCCGCCGCTGTTGCCGCCGTCCACTGCCAGCTTTTGCCGGAGATTTTCAAAATAGCCCACACCGCCATAATGGGAGCCTTAATCATCACCTGAAGTCCCATGGCAATAATCATCTGAATCTGGGTGATATCGTTAGTAGAACGGGTAATCAGGCTGGCTGTGGAAAACCGGTTGATTTCCTCCATGGAAAAATTCTCCACCTTTTCAAAAACCGCCTGTCTGACCCTGCGGGCCAGCGTCGCCGCAAGTCTGGAAGCGAAATATCCTACCGCCACCGCAAACACTAAGCTTCCCAGCGCACAAAGAAGCATTTTCCCTCCGGCGGCAAAAATATCGCTCATCAGACTGCCTTGTGTCTGCACCAGGCTTGTGATTTCCGACATGTAATCCGGCAGGGTCAAATCCAATCCCACCTGACACGCCACAAAAAAACGCAGGCCAAAACGATAAGCCAATCCTGCTTTTTGAAGTACTTAAGAAGTTTTAACATTTTGATCCGTACCTTTCTATCTTCGTCTGTTTCATTATCAATCAACCTGCACAAAAGTACAATTAAATAAATATAAATATTTGTAAAGAATCGGTGAAAGCAAAAAAACCGCGTCTTTTCGACACGGTTTTTTGCTGCTTTTCTTTTACAGGTACTTCACTATATCCGAAAGCCTGCGCTTCGGCACAACATAATCCTTCTTTTCGTCCAGATAATATCTGCAGTCTCCTCCCTGATCAAGATCCACAATACGGCTTGCATGGGAGGGATATCCGAATGCAACCACAGTATGCAGCTTCTGCTTTTCTGAAAGGCCAAACAATTCCGAGAGCTTTTCTTTATTGCAGGCTCCAATGATACAGCTGCCCACACCCCGGTTCCAGGCCGCCAGGGTCATATTGGCAATGGCAAGTCCGGCATCGGTGTCGCAGTCCGGGTTGATATCCGTATTCTCCACCACCCCGATAAACAGCACCGGTCTTTCCCCTTCTCTGGGCTGTCCAAGCTCAGGAGGCAGCGCTCCCGCCCAGCGGGTATGGGAAAATACTTCTTTTACCTTTTCTTCGTTCTGCACCACCACATAGCCAAGCGGCTGTCTGTTTGCAGCGCTGGAGGCAAGCCTTGCCGCCATCAGGATTTCATCCAGAACCTCCTTGGGTACTGGATGCTGTTTGAATCTTCTGTAGGTCCTGCGGCCTTCCAGCAGCTTCATAATATCTTCCATCTTACCCGTGCCTCCTTCCCTCTCCTGATACGTTTCCTCTGTTCTGCGCCTCTTTTTGTTTTTTACTTCTGGGCCACGTCCTTCATGGAGAAGCTGATTCTTCCCATCTTATCCTTGCCCAGGCATACTACGGTCACCACATCTCCCAAAGTGAGCACATCCTCTACCCGGTTGATTCTCTCCTTTGCAATCTTGGAGATGTGAACCATGCCCTCCTTGCCGGGAGCAAATTCCAAAAAGGCGCCAAACTCCTTGATGCTTACAACCTTGCCCTTAAAGATCTGGCCTTCCTCAAAATCAGTGGTGATAATCTTGATCATCTCCACAGCCTTGTCCATCATTGCCTGATCCGTACCGCAGACAGATACATTTCCGTCATCCATAATATCAATTTTTACGCCGGTGCGGGCAATGATCTCATTGATGGTCTTACCGCGCTGTCCCACCACATCGCCGATTCTCTCGGGATCAATCTGAATGGAAATAATCTTAGGTGCGTAAGGACCTACCTCCGGTCTGGGAGCCGCAATTGCCTTCTTCATGCAGTTTTCCATAATAAACAGTCTGGCCTCACGGCATCTCTCGATAGCGCCCTCCACAATGGGCCTTGTCAGTCCATGAATCTTAATGTCCATCTGGATTGCGGTGATGCCCGCTGTGGTACCGGTCACCTTAAAGTCCATATCTCCGAAGAAATCCTCCAAACCCTGGATATCGGTGAGCAGTACAAAATCATCATCCGTATCCCCTGTCACAAGACCGCAGGAAATACCGGCCACCATCTTTTTGATGGGTACGCCTGCCGCCATCAAGGACATACAGGATGCACAGGTGGACGCCATGGAGGTGGAACCATTGGATTCAAAGGTCTCCGAAACAGTACGAATGGCATAAGGGAATTCCTCTTCGCTTGGAAGCACAGGCAAAAGAGCCCGCTCTGCCAGCGCCCCGTGGCCGATCTCACGTCTTCCCGGTCCTCTGGAGGGCTTTGTCTCACCTACAGAATAGGACGGGAAATTGTAATGGTGCATATATCTCTTGCTCACTTCGTTTTCGTCCAGTCCATCCAGTCTCTGCTGCTCAGACAAGGGTGCAAGGGTACATACATTACAGATCTGGGTCTGGCCTCTGGTAAACATAGCGGAGCCGTGCACTCTGGGAATGATATCTACTTCTGCGGCAAGAGGACGTATCTGGGTGATTTCACGGCCGTCCGGACGCTTGTGGTCCTTTAAAATCATCTTGCGCACCGTCTTTTTCTCATACTGATACACAGCCTCTCCCAGCATTGCAAGCCAGTCCTCATTGTCCGCAAAGGCTTCCTCCAGCCTTTGTGTAATGACCCGGATATTCTCCTCTCTGGTCTGCTTGTCATCGGTAAACACCGCGCTCTCCATCTCCTGAGGCGTTACGATCTTCTTCATTTCCTCAAACATTTCCTCAGGAACGGCGCAGCTTGTATATTCATGCTTTTTCTTGCCTGTCTCGGCAACGATTTTTTCAATGAAGGCAATCACCGTCTGGTTGATCTCATGGGCCTTGTAGATGGCTTCGATCATTTTCGCCTCAGGAACCTCGTTGGCGCCCGCCTCAATCATGATCACCTTTTCCTTGGTAGAGGCAACCGTCAGATTCAGATCGCCGTTTTTCCACTGCTCCTGGGAAGGGTTGATGATAAACTCTCCGTCTATCATGCCCACCTGGGTCATGGCACAGGGACCATCAAAGGGAATATCTGAAATACAGGTGGCAATGGCAGCGCCCAGCATAGCCACCAGCTCCGGGCGGCATTCCGGGTCCACACTCATTACCATATTGTTCAGCGTCACATCATTGCGGTAGTCCTTTGGAAACAGGGGCCGCATGGGTCTGTCAATCACACGGCTGGTGAGAATGGCATTTTCGCTGGCCTTCCCCTCCCTCTTATTAAAGCCTCCGGGAATCTTCCCCACAGCGTACAGCTTTTCCTCATACTCAACGCTTAAGGGAAAGAAATCAATTCCCTCCCTGGGTTTCTCGGAAGCCGTTGCCGTGCTGAGCACGGTAGTGTCTCCATAGTGCATAAAAGCACAGCCGTTTGCCTGTCTGCCCACACGGTTGATATCCACCTTGAGGGTACGTCCGGCAAGCTCCATTTCATAGGTCTGATACATAAATAAGATCCTCCATTCCTCCGCTTCCTGCGGTAATCAAAATATTTTCCTTTTGGAACAGAAGACACCGAAACTACTGAAAAGAACACGTGAAAACATATCCTTTTCAGCGGTCTCGGAATTCCATTCTGTTCCAAAGCCCTCAGCGCGCATCTGTCTGCCGCCTGGGTTTTCTCTGCGCAAAATCGCACAAAAAGCGGAGGGCCGAAAAATTCGGACCGTCTCCGCCTTCCCATGTCTCCTTTTATTTACGCAGGCCAAGTCTCTCAATCAGCTTACGATATCTCTCGATATCCTTTCTCTTGAGATATTCCAGAAGGCCGCGTCTCTGGCCTACCATTTTAAGCATACCCCGGCGGGAGTGATGATCCTTGGGATTTGCCTTCAAATGCTCGGTAAGCTCCTGGATTCTTGCAGTCAGCACTGCAATCTGTACCTCAGGTGAACCGGTATCTCCAGGTGTCCTGGCATACTCGTTCATAATTGCTGTTTTCTTTTCCTTAGAAATCATATTGCTTCCTCCTTTTTTGTTAAACCGCCTGATACTAAGACCGGGCCGGAGTCTCCCTCATCTGAGCATCGGCTAAATCATACTGACATAGTATAGCATAATCCCACAATATTGTAAACCATTTTTTGCAGTTACCTGGGCAGCCAGGTAATATGTTACCAGGTAACAGTTCGGCCCTTTTGCTCCAATTAGGAAAATAACAAGTGACAAATGCTTTCTTATCCGTTACAATGGAGAATACAGTATGCCGTTTTCAAAAGAGACGGTAAATAAAAAAGTAAATTGAGGTATCAAAATGAACGCAAAACAAACAGAAAATCCTTCCATTTTTAAGCTTCTGCTAAAGATACTCCAGGGTGCTCTCATCGGCCTTGGCGCAGTGCTTCCCGGTATTTCCGGAGGCGTTTTGAGCGTAGTATTCGGCATCTACAAGACGGTCATGGAGCTTCTGGCCAATCCCTTCCGCAACTTTAAAACCCATGTGCCAAAGCTGATCCCCTATGGCATCGGCGGCATTATCGGTTTTATGGGAATTGCCAATCTTTTGTCTTTTCTGCTGGAAAAATATCCCAATCCTTCCGTGTGCCTGTTTGTGGGCCTGATCACGGGCATGCTTCCCTCCCTCTGGAGAGAGGCCGGGGAAAAGGGGCGTTCCAAGGGCTCTTATGTATCCATGATTGTGGCTTTCCTTGTAATATTGGCTTTGTTAATCGGCCTGAATCTGTCCTCCATTGTGATCACTCCTAATTTCGCATGGTACCTTTTCTGCGGCTTCTGTCTGGCTTTAAGCATCATCGCACCCGGCATGAGCTTTTCTACACTCCTTATGCCTCTGGGACTGTATACCCCCTTTGTGGACGGCATCGGACATTTGGATTTCGGAGTTTTGGTTCCCGGCGGCATCGGCGCTTTGATTACGGTAATCTGTCTGGCAAAATTGATCGACTCTCTCTTTGAGCATCATTATTCCCTGGCCTTCCACGCCATTCTGGGGATTGTAGTCGCCGCCACCCTGGTGATCATTCCTTTTGAGAGCTTTACCGTATCGGCCGCTTCCTGTATCGTAAATCTCATCTGCCTGGCTGTGGGTATCGTGGCAGCTTTGGTTCTGGATCACTTCAACAGCAAGGTTGATGTAAAGGACTGACCTTAATCAGTAAGAAAGGTGCGCCGCCAGGCGCACCTGGAAAAAGCCATCAAGGATAAACTTCGCTTCGCGTCCTTGATGGCTTTTTATTTCTATCAATCGTTGATAACTCTCACAGCCTTCACCGGTGTACGGTAATTATAGCTGCTAATCTTAATTCCTGTCTTAGGGCTGCTTGCATGGATTACCTGGCCTCCGCCAATGTAAATGGCTACATGGTTTATGGTTCCGCTTCCGTTTCCGTAAAATACCAGATCGCCGGGCTTCAACTCTGAAACACTGATCTTTGTGCCTTCATTTGCCTGGGCTCTTGAGGAATGGCTCAGAGTAATGCCATATTTCTTGAATACGCTTAATACAAATCCTGAACAGTCCGCTCCATTGGTCAGGCTGGTGCCTCCCCAGACATAAGGATTGCCCAGAAACTGCTTTGCATATTCCACCAGGTCCACTCTCACATCTGACACGCCCTCACCGTATAAAAGCTCTGTCATGGTGATAGCCGTATCCAGCTTTTCCTCCACAGTTACATATTCAGCGGCGGCAAAGGCTTCCTCTCCATCAATGGATACCTTGATCCACTCTCCCTGATCCTCCAAAAACTCCAGCTCTGCGCCTTTGGAAATCTGTGTAACCACCTCACTGTCCATGCTTGCCTGGGCCCTGATGTTAAGTCCGTCCGCATTGGAGATGGCAACCGTCCTCACCAGGCTGCTTGCCTCAAGCTTAGCCTCGGGTCCGGTGAGTAAAAATTCCAGATTCACATAGCCTTCCACCTCTCCTGACTGAATGTGGGCCCATTCTCCCTCTGTGCCAAGGATTTCACAGGCTGCATTCTTGGGAAGCTTCCCCACCAGCTTGCTGTCCGTGGAGGGCTGCTCCCGGACGTTGAGATTGCCTGTTTCCACATGGGCAATCCCCAGATTGGTATAACCCCATAAAGCTCCCTGGGCCTGTTCGGCAATAGCTAAGTATTCCTCCGTAGAGAGGCTGGTCTCCAAAATGGAAGCCACACCTGCAGTCTGAAGAATTTCAGTGCTTGCGGCCGCAGATACCTGCAGAGGACTCAGAGCCATAGAGAAAATAAGACCTGCGGAAACCATTGTGATCTTTCTGGAAATTTTTCTATTCTGATTCATGTAACTGCCTTTCCCAATATGCGGATGCTCCCCGAATTCATTCACTGTCCGCAGCCTCATCCGCGCTTTTGTATTCTTAGTATTACAATTTTGTTACAAAATTATTACGCTACATTTCAGATTATACAATTCCTATTACAGCCTGTCAACAGTTTCTTACATTTTCCCAAAATTTCCTGCAACAGCTTATCCTCTTATGAGCGAAGCTGTAACAATTTTAACCACAAAAAGGCTGCGGCTTTGCTCCTTAAGCAAACCGCAGCCCCGCCTCTATATCCTCTTTCAGTTGTTTTTTCAATTCCTCCAAGCCCTCAAACCGCTTTTCAGGTCGCCGGAAGCCCAGAAGATAAACCTCTACAGGTTCCTCGTAGATTTCCTGATCAAAATCATATAGATAGGATTCCACTCCCAGCACCCGCTCATTTGTCACTGTGGGCTTATACCCCACGTTGCTGATGGCCCGGTATTTTCTGCTTCCATAACGGACCTGGGAATAATAAACACCATTGGGTGGAAGCAGCTTGCTCTCCCCGGGAACCAGATTTACCGTGGGAAACCCCAGGGTTCTTCCAATACGGTTTCCGTGTACTACCTTTCCCATAATTGGATAAGGCATGCCCAGAAGCTGCTCCACAAGCTTCATATTCCCCGTCTCTACCTGGCTTTTGATGTATGTGGAGCTGACCTCTTTTCCCTGAAAGCACACCTTCTCTATTATTTTCACTTCATACCCCAAATCTTGGGATAATGACTGCAAAAGAGCGGCATTTCCCCGTCCCCCGGCCCCGAAGGACAAATCCCTTCCGGCAGCTATAAACCTTACGTTCATCCTTCTCGCCAAAACGTCCGACACAAAAATCTCCGGAGGCATGGCAGCCGTCTGCTTCGTCAGGGGAAATTCCACCAGAATGTCCACGCCCATCCGTTCAAAGAGAGCCCGCTTTTCCTCTCTGGTGGTAAGCTCCTTTCCGTCGCCTGTCCCAAACAGCACGGCCGGCGCCGGCTCAAAGGTAAATACACAGGCGGCAAGTCCTTGCGCCTTACAGCTTAAAACCTCCTCCAAAAGCCTTCTATGCCCGATATGGACCCCGTCAAATTTCCCAATTGCAGCCGCTGTCTCCTTCTCCAGAAAAAAATCTGTTGTACCTGTTATAATTTCCAACTGACTTAACACACCTTCCGTTACGCGATTGGTATTTTACAGAAACATTTTTACCGGTCTGTACTGCCTGCGCTGCTCGTCATAGGCGTAAATGCCTGCAAAGCTTTCATCCGACCGATAGATTCTCACCCATTCCCCCGGTCCAAAAGCCTTCTTCTCCCTGGTCTGCTCCACATAGACAGGGTTCCCATTTTCCACAAGGCTCTGATATGCTTCCAGTACATGCAAAAGCGGGTTGGATGCAAACACCTGATCCGGCGGTATCAAAACCTCTTCCAGGCGGTTTTGGTCCCGGAGCGCTTCCAGTTTGGAAAGCGTAACCGCATCCTTCAGAAAAAAGCTTCCCGACCTGGTTCTGGTGAGACTTTTCATGACGCCTCCGCAGCCCAGCTTTTCTCCGATATCTGCACAGAGGGTTCTGATGTAGGTTCCCTTTGAGCACAAAACCCGGATGGTAACCAAAGGAAGGCTTACATCCAATATTTCGATCTTCCCAATGGTCACCCTTCGCGCCTGCCTCTCCACTTCCTTTCCCTGTCTTGCAAGCTGATAGAGCCGTTTTCCATTTACTTTTATTGCCGAATACATGGGCGGTATCTGGCTGTACTCCCCCTGAAAGGAGTAAACGGCCTCCCTCACCTGTTCCTCGTTCAGGGAAACCTCCCTGCGCGAAAGCTCTCTGCCCGTCACATCCTGGGTGTCCGTGGTGACTCCCAGCAAAAGCTGCGCTTCATACTCCTTATCCTTTTCGGTGAGCAGATCGCACAGCTTTGTAGCATTTCCCAGGCACACAGGCAGCACACCCGTGGCCATAGGGTCCAGGGTGCCCGTGTGTCCGATTTTTCTTTGTCCGCAAATACCGCGCATTTTTGCCACCACGTCGTGAGACGTAAAGCCAGGCTCCTTATCGATCACTATGATGCCGCTTAACATATCAACTGTTTTCTCCATTCAACTGCTTTTCAATATGTAAGGACAGGTTATTTACACAGTCGTGGAAGGTTCCCCGCATGGTGCAGCCCGCAGCCCGCACATGGCCGCCTCCGCCAAAATAGGCGGCGACCTTAGCCGCGTCCACCTTCTCATCGGTGCGCAGACTTACCTTATATTCCAGCGTGCCTGTCTGATACATGAAAATGGCGCAGCTGATGCCTTTAATATTCCTAAGCTGACTCACGATGCCATCCAGGTCCTTAGGCTCCACATTATAAAATTCCATGGTCTTTTTATCCAGGGCGCTGACAATACATCTTCCATCCAAAAAGCGGATGCTCTCCATAAGGGCCCGGCCCATCACCTGAGCCTGCACGTAGGTTTTCTGATAAAAGGTTTCCTGAATCAGCCTGGGGAAATCAAAGCCGTAGGCAATCAGTGCGGAAGCCTTTTTAAGCGTATCCGGCGTTGTGTTGGAATATTGAAAAACCCCGGTATCATGGATGATTCCAATATATAGGGCCATGGCGATCTCCCTGTCAAGCTTATCTGCCTCAAACAGATCATAAAGCACCTCACAGGTGGAACCGATCTTTGGCTTGATCACATTGATATCCCCGCTTCCGCTGTTGCTCACATGATGGTCAATATTGATTTTCTTTCCCGCATTTGCAAAGTAGTCCTCAGCCTCTCCCAGGCGGTCCGCACCGCAGTCCAGGGCAAAAAACACGTCGAAGGGCTCCTGGGCCCCAAAGTCGCTGTCGATCTCTTCAAAGCCTGCTATTTCCCGAAACACGTCGGCAGGCTTTTCCAAAAACACCTTTACAAACGCACCGGGAAGCTCTTTTTTCAGATATCGCCCAAGGGCCAGGCAGGCACCCACGCAATCCCCGTCCGGGCGGATATGGCCACCGATGCCGATTCTCTTTGCACTCCTGCATTCTTCCAGTAGGTTCATACTTCCTCCTCCCCGAAATTCTCCGGCTCGGACGGGATGGGCGTTTCTTTCCCATCCTCATTTGTCTCACCGGCGGCGTCCCTGGTCATCACCTCATCAATTTTGCGGGACATATTCACCCCATATTCAATAGATTGGTCCATCACAAAGGTGATTTCCGGCGTATTGCGCAGATTGATGGTCTTTGCCAGCTTCATCCTTAAAA
Source organism: Candidatus Acetatifactor stercoripullorum (assembly GCF_944382095.1). NCBI lineage: Bacteria > Bacillati > Bacillota > Clostridia > Lachnospirales > Lachnospiraceae > Acetatifactor > Candidatus Acetatifactor stercoripullorum. Next base: position 115,147 of record NZ_CALWMU010000001.1, on the reverse strand, counting down.
AGCCTTCCGCGCTTTTTAGCCCCTCCAGAGTAGCCTCCCGCTCTTCTTTTCCACCAAGCACACTGATCCACGCCTTGCAGCTTTTCAAATCAGGGGCAACCTCCACTGCCACCACGCTTGTCCACGGACTGATACGGGGGTCCTTAATCTGTCCGCGGATGGTTTCCGCCAGAACTCTCTGCACCTCCCCGTTGATACGGGTATTTTTTACACTATTTTTTCTCATACTCTCAATCCTGTCTGTTTTCGGCGGACGGATTCCTCTATCGCGGCACTTCAACCATAATATAGGCCTCTACGATATCAAGCTCCTGCATCTGGTCGAAGCCCTCAAACACAAGACCGCACTCGAATCCCGCCTTCACTTCTTTTACATCATCCTTAAATCTCTTTAATGACGCCAGCGCGCCTTCATAAATCTGCTTGCCCTCTCTGCTGATACGAATCTTGCAGCCTCTTAGGAATTCACCGTCAAGCACATAGGCTCCTGCAATGTTTCCGATAGCGGAAGCCTTGAAAATCTGACGCACCTCCGCATGGCCGATCACCTTCTCCTCAAATACAGGGTCAAGCATTCCCTTCATAGCTGCCTCAATATCCTCGATGGCCTGATAAATCACCTTGTAAAGCCTTATGTCCACGCCTTCCCGTTCCGCAGTAGCCTTTGCAGTTGCATCAGGTCTTACATTAAAACCGATAATGATGGCATTGGATGCGCTGGCCAGGGTTACGTCGGACTCGTTGATAGCTCCCACGCCGCCATGAATGCACTTCACTACCACTTCCTCGTTAGACAGCTTCATCAAAGACTGCTTCACAGCCTCCACGCTTCCCTGTACATCCGCCTTCACAATCAAATTCAGTTCCTTTAAATTGCCCTCCTTGATCTGAGAGAACAAATCATCCAGAGACATTCTGCCCTTAGTTTCCTCAAGCATCTTCTCTTTATTCTGGGCAAGGTAGGTCTCCGCGTAAGACTTAGCCGTCTTGTCACTGTCATGGGCCAGGAATACCTCTCCTGCGCTGGGCACATCGGACAAGCCGAGAATTTCAACGGGCGTGGAGGGTCCTGCCTCTTTTACCCGTCTTCCCTTGTCGTCCACCATGGCCCTTACTTTTCCATGGCTTGCTCCCGCCGAAACAAAATCTCCCACATGAAGGGTTCCCTTCTGCACCAGCACAGTAGCCACAGGTCCCCGGCCTTTGTCCAGCTCCGCCTCGATGACAAGGCCTCTGGCCCGTCTGTTGGGGTTCGCCTTCAGCTCCAGAATGTCTGCGGTCAGCAGAATCATCTCCAGAAGCTGCTCTATGCCCTCTCCGGTCTTTGCAGACACCGGCGCAAATACAGTGCTGCCGCCCCAGTCCTCGGGAATCAGCTCATACTCCGCCAGCTCCTGCTTCACACGATCAATATTCGCAGAGGGCTTATCTATTTTATTTACTGCCACAATAATCTCAATACCGGCTGCCTTGGCATGATTGATTGCCTCCACCGTCTGAGGCATCACGCCGTCATCCGCCGCCACCACCAGAATTGCAATATCTGTGGAATTAGCGCCCCGCATACGCATTGCGGTAAACGCCTCGTGGCCGGGCGTATCCAGAAATGTAATTTTCCGCTCGCCTACATTTACAGTATACGCACCAATATGCTGTGTAATACCGCCGGCCTCCTTGTCCGTTACATTTGTCTTGCGGATGGCGTCAAGCAAAGAGGTCTTTCCATGATCCACATGTCCCATAACGCAGATAACGGGCGGTCTTTCCACCAGATTGGCTTCGTCCTCATCCTCTTCCTTTAAGAGCTCCTCGATCACGTCCACCTTAACTTCCTTCTCACACAGAATATCATATTCCATAGCGATATTCTCCGCGTCCTCATAGGAAATCTCCTGGTTTACCGTAACGATTTTTCCTTCCAGGAACAGTTTTTTCACAATGGCGGAGGGCTGAAGCTTCATCTTATCCGCCAAATCCTTTATGGTGATGGTCTCAGGCAGTGTGATCACCTTGATCACCTCTTCCGCCGTCTCCTCCTTCTTCTTTTCCGGCTTAATGAACCTTCCGGGCTTATTCTTCAGCGCTTCCTCTTCTTCATAGATATGATCTTTCTTGGAGCGCTTATCTCTCTCCTGGCTGAAGCGTCTCTTTTCTTCCTCCCGCTTCTTCTCCATATCCTTGGACGGAGCCTCAGAAGCAAAGCTCTTGCCCGGCTTATTATCTCTGGGTCCGCTTCCCGTCCCATTTGTGCCTGACGAGCGCATTCCTCTATTATCGCGGTTCGAATTGTTAAAGCCGCGGCCGCCGCCCTGACTGCCGCCGCCGCTGCGGCGGTCACCCTGACCGCTCTGACCGCCTTCCGCACCCGGTCTGCCAGGTCTCTGGAACCCGCTTTGTCTCTCGCCGTTTTGATATCTTCCATTTGAAGCGCCTCCTCTTCCCGGCTGGCCCTGCTGGCGTCCCTCCTGATTCTGGGGCCTGCTGCCCTGTCCTCTGCCGTCGCGGCTGCGATTGTCCTGACCCTGTCCATCCCGCACGGGTCTGTCCGGTCTTACAGCCTGCTGCGGCTGTGTGCCTGGCTTTGCCTGAGCTTGTGTCTGTGCCTGGCTGTTTGCAGGCTCCTGATTCTTAGGCTTATCTGCCCGAGGCCTGGAGGGCTGGTTTTTATTGCTGGGAACCATCTGCACACTGGGCGTGGGAGAAGGGGGCGTCAGAGGCTTTATGGGACGCACCGGAGCCTCAGCTCTTGGCCTGCTGTTATAGCTGCTCTGGCTTCTGTTTTGCTGTCCGCCTGTTCTGGCCTGCTGGCCTGCTGGCCGGTTTGGCTGTCCTCCCTGTTTTTGTCCAGGCATCTTGGAATTTTGAGGATTGCTGACGAAAATAATTTTCTTTTTCTTCTTAGGCGGCTGAGACTGTCCCTCTGCCTTCGCCGGGGCAGCAGCTGCCTTTGGAGCATCCGGTGCTTTCGCTGCCTCAGTCTGAGAAGCCTCCCCTTTGGAAGGCTCTGCCTTGGGAGTCTCTGTCCTGGAGGGCTGTGTCTGTGCAGCTTCCGCCTGGGGAGCCTGCGCCTTTCCAAATGCCTTTCTCACCATCTGCGCCGCATCCTCCTCAATGGAGCTTTGCGCTGCCTTGGCCTCTATTCCTTTTTCCTGTAAAAAACTTATGATATCCTTGCTTTGCTTATCTAATTCTTTCGCGAGTTCATGTATCTTTATTTTCGCCATGCTTTCCTCCATTTCTGCCATCACCGGCATATTCCTTCATTTCCAACTGTTTGATGATCGCGTCTGCCAGTCCCGCATTGCGTACTCCCAGAGAAGATCTCATTTCCTTTCCGATGGCCCGGCCCAGCTCTTCCTTCGTGCTGTACTCATAAACCGGGATCCCATAAAAGGAACATTTATCAGTAAATAATTTTTTGGTATTCGCTGATGCGTCCCTGGCAATAATTACCAGCATGGCTGAACCATTCTTTACTGATTCCATCGTCTGAAATTCACCGCTGGCCAGGTTGCGCCCTCTCATCGCAAGTCCCAACAGAGATAAAATTTTATTCTGTGCCAAGCTCCTCAAACTCCTTTTCCAACATATCATATACCTGGGCGGGAATGCGCATCTTGAAGGAACGCTCCAATCCTTTGTTCTCCCGGGCAAGGCGAAGGCACTCCCCGCTCTTACAAAGATATGCGCCCCGCCCGTTTTTTTTGCCTGTGGTATCCAGACATATCTGATCCTCAGCCGTTTTCAGGACTCTTATCATGTCCTTTTTTCCCTTCATCTCACCGCAGCCTACACACCGCCTCAAAGGAACCTTTTTCGCCATAAAAAATCTTACTCCTCGTCAAACTCTCCGTCGCCGCCAGCTTCTACAGGAACGCTCTCCGCTTCCACTTCTTCCACATCAGTTTCCTCTGGATTCTCATCCTGCGCGTATTCGTACTCCGTACCGTCCTCCAGATACTCCTCTTCCTCGTAATCGTCCATGTAATCCTCATAACGGAAGCCGGGCGCATCCTTCGCCTGGGTTTCGGATTTGATATCTATTTTGTAGCCGGTCAGTCTTGCAGCCAGTCTCGCATTTTGTCCCTCCTTGCCGATTGCAAGGGAAAGCTGATAATCGGGAACCACTACCTTGGCGGTCTTTTCGTCCGGATCCGCAAACACAGCCACTATCTTCGCAGGAGACAGCGCATTCTGAATCAGATTGCCCGGATTTTCATCCCAATTCACAATATCGATCTTTTCACCTCTCAGCTCCTCCACTATGGCGTTTACTCTGGCTCCATTCATGCCGACGCAGGCGCCCACCGCATCCACATTGGGGTTGTTGCTCCAGACAGCAATTTTAGTACGGCTGCCCGCCTCTCTGGCAATGCTCTTGATCTCCACCGTTCCATCCTTGATTTCCGTCACCTCTGACTCAAACAGCCGCTTCACCAGCTCCGGATGGGTGCGGCTCACATTAATGCGAGGCCCCTTTGGCGTGTTTTTAACCTCAAGAATATATACCTTGATTCTCTCCGTGGGCTTGAACACCTCTCCCTTTACCTGCTCATTTTCACTGAGCATGGCGTCCGCCTTGCCCAGATTAACGCTGATGTTTCTTCCAATGTAGCGCTGTACCACACCGGTCACCACATCCCTTTCCTTCTCATAGTACTGGTTATAGATAACGGTTCTTTCTTCTTCCCGGATTTTCTGCAGAATTACATTCTTTGCATTCTGTGTGGCAATCCGCCCAAATTCCTTGGATTGTATCTCTACGTTCAGAATATCTCCCACCTGGGCCTTCTGGGAAATCTCCCTTGCATCCTCCAGGCAGATCTGAAGGCAGTCGTCAAGCACGTCCTCTCTTTGGTCAACTACCTCTTTTTCCGCATAAACCACAAAATCACAGGTCTCCCTGTCAATTTCCACCTTCACATTGTCCGCCTTGCCAAAATGATTCTTGCAGGCTGTCATCAGAGAATTTTCAATGGCCTCAAACAGGGTATCCTTGCTGATCTCCTTCTCCTTCTCCAAGATATCCAACGCTTCCATTAATTCCTTATTCATTATTTCCTCCATTCCGGCTTACCGCCATTATCTATTCGCCAACATACTATTTAAAAATCAAGAGCCAGACGTATCAGAGCTATCTGCGGGCGCGCAAAGGTTCTTGGCGCATCCCCCTCAAGAATCGTGACGCACTCCTCATCAAACCCCTGCAGTATACCTGTAAATTCCTTACACTTGTCAACGGGCGAAAACAGCTTCACCTCTACCGTCTGTCCTATGCTTTTTTCCAAGTGCTTATCCTTTTTCAATGTTCTGCCAAGCCCCGGACTGCTGACCTCCAGAATATAGGCGTCAGGGATAAAATCCTCTTTATCCAGCGCCTCCGACAATGCGCGGCTGACTTTTTCACAGTCAAGAATATTCACTCCGCCCTCCTTGTCGATATAAGCCCGAAGATAATAATCGCTGCCTTCCTTTACATATTCCACATCGTAAATCTCCACACCGTTTTCCTGTGCAATCGGCTCCAACAGCTCCTGGGTTTTCATTTCATAGGTTTCCCTTCTGGACATCTGCCTCCTCCTTTTTGGTTCTTACACAAAGAAGAAAGAGTGGCGCACGTCCACTCTTACTCTAGTAATCATCGTATTTAAGTGTAGTATAGTACTGCTGTCAGGAAATGTCAACACCTTTTGGACAGCTTTTTAAGCTTTTGGACAGCTTTTTTAAGCTTTTTCATGCTTTTTTAAGGCCGCACTGATGCAAGGGCTTCTGCGGGATACTCCTGTACCAGACCGGCAACCACCAGACAGCGCCTGCTTCCATCCCTCCCAGTACAGGTAGACAGAGTTAATATCCTGTCTGCTTCCACGGCTTGTGCCTCTTTGCTCCCATAAAAAGACGGACTGTTTTCCACAGCATGCAAAAAGCTTTCCAGGCCCTGGCTGCTTCGGACGCCGTACATATCCGGCAGGTATACATCGGAAAACTCAACCACTGCATAAACAATGTATTTTAGTTTTTTTTCTTCTATATAAATATAGATAGCGCTTTCCCCAGGCTGATTCTGTCCAATGCTGGAAAGGCTGCCAAACATGGACCCGTCTTTCATATTATGTCCGTACAATATGGTATTGAAATCGGAAAAATCCTTTCTGTTACAAGAGTTGGAATAGATGCTCCCCGAAGCGTCCTCCGCGCCGTCAGAATTGTGATTCAAATAATAGTCGTCTCTCTCATTTTGCAGCACCGGATACTCCAGCCCGATCTCTGGAATGGATATCCATGCGTAAATGTCAGGATTTTTCTGCCGCAGCGCATCCCAGTCCGGCATTTCGTTTTCCGTCCTGCCTTCTAATGGGTTTTGTGCTGCTTCTCTGGCAAGAGCGTCCTTTGCCGCCCGCTGAAGGGTACGTTCCTTTTCCCGGCGTTCCGCATCCCTGGCCTGCCTGAGTATCTCTGCCTGCCTGCTTTCATATTCTCTTTGCACCCTTATGCGCTCCGCGCCCCAGGCAAGCAGACAGCTGACCGCAGCAAGTACTGCCAAAGCAGCCGTCAGCCGGGCGGCAAAGCCAATTTTCTTTCTTCCCATGGCGATTCCCCTAAACTCCTTGTAACAGCAGACGCGCGCCTCCGGACGTACCGCAACGGTCAGACAGGGCGGCCGTGTATGCGGCAGCCCTGTCTGAAAAATTGTATGAGTTTTATGTATGAGCTTTTGCTGTTACTCCTCTTTATTTTTGCGGTAATTCCAAATCCCTGCGGCTGCTGCCATAAGACATAGCGCTGCAGCTGCCAGCGCAAGCTGCCAAGGGATTTTTGCAGCGCCTACAGGCGCCAGTGTGGCTGAGATGACAGGCACATCCACCTTCTCCTGCTCCTCCTGTTCTTCTCCAGCCGTCTCGCCCGAAGTCTCTATGTCGGCCCTGCCGTCCTGCTGTTGATACAAGGACGAGCCACCGTCAAAGGTTTTGGGGGATTTTCTCCCGGCGCTCAGAATCACCTGTTCAAATTGGGCATTGCCTGAATTGTCCCCTTCACCGCCTGATGTATTGCTGTCACCGCCCTGCTGATTTCCATTATTTCCTGAATCTGCAGCCGCTTCCTTCCAGCCGATCACAAAGGGCGATGCGCTCATAATATGTATTTTCAGTCCGGCCTCCGTCTCCTCAGGTGCGAAGTATTCCATGGTACCCGGCACTGCCCCGTTGCATGCCATGGTAATCAGGTGTCCCACCACAAAATCATGAGCCGCCGAGGAGGTTCCTGCCGGATAGGGAAGAATAATATCTATACCTGCAGCAGGGAAATTCTCTTCCGTTGCATCCTCCCAGGTATTTCCGCCATCAAAGCTGACCCGTACCTTCACCTCCAGCGCCGCCGCATTCCCAGCAGCAACACCGCTTAAAATTCTGCCCGCTTCACTGCCGGAAACTTTTTCCACAAGATAAGCCGTAAGCTCCTCTACCGTACTGCAGCCAGTGGCCTCCTTCACCTCCTTCGTCAATACAGACTCAGGCAGCGTTTCCATAATAAATATCCGCTTCCGCTACAGCCAGCTCCTGCTTATTGTCAGGCGTCACTGTCACATTCCCCGACGCCGTGCCCTCTAATCTGGCTCCAGTGTCAGAAGGTGCAAGAGCCGTCAGCTCCAAAAATCCGTTCATGTTGATGATTCCATCCGCATTTCTGGTGATGCCTCCCTGGATGGCAGCAGACACATTCAGGCTCACAAACCAGTCTGCAGCCGCCTGTCTGCCTTCCGCATTGGCGGATTTCACACCGTCAAAATAGTAATTTGTGCTTCCATAAATCTGATTGCTGTCCTGGGTTCCCTTTACCTTAATCTGCTCCGGCACTGTATTGCCATCTTTAAAGGAGAGCAGCCCCTGGGCCAGGAAATCAGTATTCTTAGCATCATTGGTATACAGCGCTACGTTGTAGGACTCATTATTATATGAGGTACAGTTATAAACCTGAACGTCCGGGCAGCTGTTGGAATCAATTCCCTTTGCCTTATTGGCAAAGGCAATGCTGTTTTCCAAAGTATGATAGCCCGAAATGCTGGAGCCTCCCAGCTTGAAGCCATTTCCGTTTCCGGCATTGACCTCGTTTCCGCTCTCATCCATCACATATCCGTTCTTAAATGCCACGCTGTTGCGGATTACTACCTTGCCGATAGGCCCGCTTTCCACCTTTGCGAACAAATCCCAGCCGTCGTCTGCATTGTAGGCCGCAATACAGCCGTCAAATACATTCCCATCGGCAATGGTCAGCTTGGCCGCAAAGCCGTCCGCATCCTCATATCCCGCATCCGCGTTCAGATAAGAGGTGCAGTTGAGAATCAGGTTATCGGAAGGCCAGTCCTCCCACAAATCAGTACCTTTATAGCGGCTGATCTGAATTCCCGTGTTCCCGTTTTTATAAGCATACAGGTTATCCAGCACATTATGGCTTCCCGACACCTGAATGCCCTTTTGTCCATTGGCGGAATTGGTCACATCAAAGCCCTGGAAATACCAATAGTCCCCCGCCAGCACCATACCTGCACATTTCCCCTGGAAGTCCAGAACCGGTCTTGTGCTTCCCTCCGGATCTGCAATCATATAAATTCTCTGGCTTTCCGTGCCGTCAATTCCTCTGTCCACAGTAACCGTGCTGTCAAGCAGATAAGTTCCCTCCATCAGAATCAGCTTCTGGCCCGGAGCCGCATTTTTCACTGCAGAATAAATATCCATGGGATTTTCTCTGGTTCCCGTAGCGTCTGCTCTTCCGTTTGGACTGATATAAAGATTCAAAAGAGCGCTGGTCTTATACTCCACTGTAAAGGTAAATTTCACCGTCTCATAGCTGCTTAAGCGCTCATAGGCAGACGGCTTGTAATCCGCATCCGGCGTAAACGTTACTTCAAATTCATTGCTTCCTTTTTCCAGCAGTGTATTTACACGGAATTTCGTGTCTGCATCTACATGCTGTCCAGAAACCACCGGACTTCCGTTCTGATTCGTAATGGTCAGCGTACCGTCCGCATTTCCGTAATAAACCATCTCATATTCAGGCTTATTCGCTGTCTGTGCAGACTCTATGGTATAGCTTGGAGTCACATAGGTGATGGGCCTTCCCTCCGCCGGAGCATCGTCCTCCGGTCTTATGGTGGTCAGCTGCACATTTTTGATATTCACCCTTGCATTTCTGGAGGCAAAAAAGCCTACATAAATATTGTTTGCATCCAGCTTTGTCAGCGCGTCCCCGTCCTCGCCATGATAATATTTATTGGTCGTGGTCTGGCCATTTTCATCCGTATAGCTTAAGAAATAGCCCGTATTATTTCTCTGAATGGTAAGATGGAAAGTATTCTGCGTGCTGACGTCTCCCATATCAACGCCCTGGTTGGTATAGCCTCCCGCCACATTATAAGTCCCAGCAGGCAGTCCGCTTTGGGGCGCCGTTGTTTCCAGAGTAGTCATGGTGGATTTGAAGAAATCCACGGTATTTCCGGCCGCAATATTTTCGGGAGTTACACCGATTTTCTCCTGAGAGCCCACTCCCAGCTTCATGGTGTATTTGCTGCCCGCATCGGACACCTTGCCCGCTTCCTCATCCCAGTAATATTCTACCTTTGTAACGCTGGCCATGTAGGAGTTATTCCAGAAGGTAGAGGCGTCTCCGTCCGTTCCCACCGAATCTGCCGCCATCAAGCCGAAGCCTTCCTGACCGTTGGAATAGGTCCACTGATCCACCACCACGTCTGCCGATAAGGTAAAGTTTTCTGTCTCAGGATCAATCACGGTATAGTAAAATGCCAGTCCGTCGGTAGATGCAGGAACCAGCTTTCCTTTGCCGTTCATGCTGTAAACACAGAGATCATTTCCCTCTATGGAGCCGCTGTAACCGTTATTTCCCTTTTCCTGAGCGTCAACGCCGGAGCCAAAGGCCGCATAGGTCCATGTTTTCACTGCTTCTGCAGTCACGGTCTGTCTGATAAGGGCCCGTGGGGATACATCGCTTCCTCTGACAGCCTCCACGCCAAATTCATATTCCTGTCCAACCGTAAGATTGCTGATGCGGCTGAAGGAAACAGTCTCTGTCTCCTTAAGCACGCCGTCTACATACACACGATAGCTTTCCGCCTCCGGAACTTCTTTCCAGCTGAATTTCACGGTTCCCTGTCCCAGATTTTCCACATTGATAATCTCAGGCTCCTGCATGGGAAGCACAAAAGCAACACCTTGTGTCACATTGCTTTCCTTGTCCGTCTCCCCGCTTCTCTTTAAAAATGCTTTAAAGGTATAGGTCCCGCTTGCCGACGGCTTAAAGGTAACCGTTCCCTCAGAAGCGGCAGCCCCATAGGAAACCGTATCCACCACTTCTCCATTTAAAAGCATCTGCACTTCCAGAAAGTCTGCATAAATGCCTCCGATCTGCGCTGTAAAGGGTACAGTTATGGTTCCCTCCCCTGCGTCCACTACAGGCGTTCCCAGCATCGGCGCCGCAATTTTGCTCCAATCCTCCGGTTCCCTGTAATCCACTGTGATGCCGTACATGGGAATCTTCGTGCCATCCCCGTAGAAATAATAAGTGCCTCCCGCCTGTACCTGATAGCTCATCAGCTTAAATTCAGAGGAGCCTCCCGTATTGGCATAAGACTGTACCTCACCAGTTTTGGACTCCACCAGATATACGGTCTTTCTCGCATTGATTTTCACTGCCACCCGCAGGGTTCCATCCTTTTGTGCCGTAAGAAGCAGCACAGAACCGCTGTCAGGCACCGTTCCCTTGGCGCTGCTGCCGTTTGTCTTTGGATTATTTCCTCCCGCCACATAGCCAAGATAAAGACTGCCCCCAATATTTTGATCGTCTGCCTTATAGGTCATATCCTCCAGAACGGAAATGCCCCCTTCATAGGCAGTTCCTGCCTTCAGCCCCTGTGAAAGATCAATCTCATGATAATTTTCATCCTTTTTGGAAATCTTTACCGCAATGCTGTCCAAAGCCTCCGTCACCTGCACAAGCTTCGATCCATTTACAGAAGCCTCCACATCCGCTGTGGTGCAGGAAAGCTGATAGATGGCATCCAGATTCAGCTTCACGGAAGTTCCGTTCTGCAGCGTATGTACCTCCGAAGCATCCTTGCTGTTTTCCAGCTTAACCTCTGCGCTGCCCAAAAGCCCCTCCGGGTCCTCCACTGTTACAGCCACTTCTTTTTTAGTTTTCACCAATGTAATTTCCAGTTCAGTCATACCCTCCCAGGCAGTAAATTCCGTTTTGCCATTCACCTGGGCCTGCGTATCCTCCATATCCGTTGAAACCTCATAGGTCTGTCCTATAATCAGCTCCACCTGGTTTCCTTCCGTCAGGACGTCCTGGTTTCCCGCACCCTTTTTGTCCAGCATAAGGCTTGCACCCTGAGCCAGAGAAAGGCCCTCCGCAAGCTTCACCACAGGTTTTACCACCGCCGAGGATACAATAATCTCCGTGCTGATGTTTTCAGCCCCTGTCTGGATAGAATCCTTCCCCTCCGAAAGGGCCCGGATTTTCTCATTGGGCGTGGTAAAGCTTATGTTATATTTCGTGGCCGGATTCAGGGATACTGTGTTGTCCCCTTTCTGCAGTGTAATCGCCTGTCCATTCTCCGGCACCAGCTGTACCCGGTTGGTATCTCCCAGCAGATTAGCACTGTCCGAAACCCGGATACTGCCCGTAAGGGTGGTTCCAGGAGGAAGCACAGGGCTGTCCGTAATGGAGATCGTGTAAATCCGAGCCCCTCTGTTATATTCCGATTCCGGTGATACAATCCGGTAGGTGCCCGCCGAAAGGGTATAGGTCACTTCCTGAGCACTGGTTCCCGTAATATCCGTGTAGGTTTTACCGCTTTTATCCGCCACCAGCTCACCTGTGCCATTCAAAATACCCACCCGGGAAGTATTGCTGCCGCCAGTGCTGCTGGCGGTAAAGGACACTTCCGCCTTTCCCGATACGGTAAAGGAAAATCCGCTGCCTGCAGATTTTCCAACCTCCACAGATTTCACTTTTTCTCCGGAGGTTCGTTTTGTCAATTCTCCAAAGGTGGTGATATAGCCTGATGCAAAGGCAGTTCCCGCCGCAATTGTCTCCTTATCCGCAGCAGCCGTCAGCTCTGCCGCATTAAATTCATAGGTGCCGCCGCTTCGGCCTCCCCCATTCCCCGATACCGTCATGGGCACAGCATCACCTGATGAAACTGTCCGGGCCTGTACAAGAGGTGCGGGCATCACCCCCGCTGCCGATAACGCCATGACAGCAGCCAGCAGCCATGCCGTAATTCGTTTCCCCTTTCTCCCTCGTGTTACCATTTTCAACTCATTACCTCCTTTATACCTTCTCTCACAAGTTTTCAATGTAAATGCTTACATAACAAGAATAAAACAATACTACCACTCTTTTCCCATTTTTTCAATTTCATGTTGTGAAATTGAACAATATTTTCTGTTTTTCACAAAATAATTGTACATTTTTTATTTAATATCACGATGTCATCGATTTCTATCGACATTTTTTTGTAGAGAAAGGCTCTCTGCCGTGAAATACAGCAGAAAGCCTTTCTCTTAAAAATATGGTCTTTCGTAAGCACTTACATCTCCAGTATTCTTTTTCCCCTTTTCTATCTTGAGGTCATCTGTCCCTCCATTCCAGAAAACCGCCCCGGTCAATGCTGCCGTCCTCATTTCTGCGGATTCCGCCATGAATCGCCATCTCCACATCCAGGGAAGCAAACCCGGATGTTTGGGCCGTCTCTCCCTTGGCATTGACGCTTTTTTCTCCGTCAAAGTAAAAATTGGACGCTCCAAAAATCTTTTCCGGTCTCTGGCTCCCTCTTCCCTCCAGCTTGTCCGGCACTGTATTGTTATCCTTAAAAGAAAGGATATTCCCGGCGTAAAAATCTGTGTCCGAAGCATCTGTGGTAAACAGCGCCACATTATGGGATTCGTTGTTATAGGCAATGGAGTTTTCAATCCTTACATCAGGACAGCTGTTGGAGTCGATTCCCTTTTCTCCATTGGCAAAGGCAATACAGTCCTTCAGCACATGACCTCCTGCAAGGCTGGAGCCTCCCAGCTTAAACCCGTTTCCCAGCCCCACATGGCGCTCCCTGCCATTCTTATCCAGCACATAGCCGTTTTTAAAGGCGATGCAGTTTTTTATGGTCACTGCACCGATAGGGCCCGTCTCCACCTTGGCGAACAAATCAAAGCCATCGTCCGCATTGTAGGCTGAAATACAGCCCTCGAATACATTGCCGGGCCCTGTGGTAATTTTAGCCGCAAAGCCGTCCGAGTCCGTATAGCCTCCGTCCGCATTCAGGTAGGAGGTACAATTTAAGATATGATTGCAGCAAGGCCACTCTTCCCTGGTATCCTGCTCCAGATAACGGCTGATCTGCAGTCCCGTATTGCCATTTTCATAAACCCGCACATCCTCCACCAGATGGAAGCTTCCGCACAGGCGTATCCCGTTTGCGCCATTCTTGGAGCGGGTCACGTCAAAGCCCTTGAACTGCCAGTGATGGCCTCTCACCGCCATTCCCTCCGCCCTGCCGCCAAAATCAAGCACCGGCCGCTCCTTTTCTCCCGGAGCCGCTTGGAGCACAATGGGATTTCCAGGCTCTCCGTCCATGCCAAGGGGAATCAAAAGGGGCGCGTCCAGAGGGTAGCGTCCTCCCAGCAAAAAAAGCTTCTGTCCCGGCAGGGCCTGCCGCACGGCGCTGTAAATATCCAGCGGGTCCAGCCGGGTTCCCGCCCCCTCAGGAGCTCCACAGGGTCCCACATAAACTGTTTTTGCCCCTCCCGTCTCCGTATGGCAGTGCACAGAAAAGGAAATGTGTCTGGGCTCACAGGAGTCAAACCGCTCATAGGCGGAAGGCTTATACTCCGGGTCCGGCGTAAAGCACAGGTCAAAACAGTTTTGCCCCTCTTTCAGGGAAATGGTTACACTGCACTTAACCTTCGCCTTTACCTCCACTTTGCCCGCCAGTGCTTCTTTGCTTTGCTCATCCCACACGTCCAAAAGACCGTCCCCGCTGCTGCTGCAGATCAAACGATACGCCTTCCTGTTGGCCACATCTGCAGACAAAACCCGGAAATCCGGCGTGATATAAGAGATAGGCGGCGGGCAGGGTTTTTCATCCTCCTTGGGAGAAATGGTTGTAAGCTCCACCTTCCGCACCGCTATTTTGGCATTTCTGGCAGCAAAGAAGCCAACGTAAATCCTGCCATTGTCCAGTCTGGTCAATTCGTCGGTGTCATTCTCCCGGTAAAAGACCTTTGCCGTCTCTGTCCCCTGGGCATCCCTGTAGCTTAGTCTGTAGCCATTGTTGTCTCTTTTTATTTCCAGGTGAAAAGCCGTAAGCTGTTCCATATCATTCAGCACGCCATCCTCATTGGTATAGCCTCCCACCAGGTTATAGGTTCCGGGAGGAAGGCCCCTTCGGGCCGCTGCAGTTTCCAGGGGATAGGAGCGGGAGACAAAGCCCTTAAGCGGCTGGCCACAGGCAAGCAGGTCCGGCGTAACGCCCTTCTTTTCTATAGCGCAGACGCCCAGGTTCATCACATACCGGTCTCCCCCATCAGAGACCTTGTTTTTCTCCCTGTCATAGCAGTACACATTTCTCGTCACCGCCGCCATATAGGAATTGTTCCAAAAGCTCTTTTCATCCCCGTTTTCCCCAATGCTGTCACAGGCCATCAGCCCGAAGCCATCCTGGCCATTGGAAAAGGTCCAGCTTTCCACAAGCACATCGGCACAAAGGGTAAAGTTTTCCTGTTCAGGGTCAATCACCGTGTAATAAAAGGCAAGTCCGTCCGTGGAGGCGGGAACCAGCTTGCCCTTGCCCCCCAGACACCAAAGGGACAGATTTTCTTCCTCTATGCTGCCGCTGTACCCGTTATGCCTTGTGTCCACACTGGTTCCGTAGGTCACAAAATTCCATTTTCGCTTTTGCTCTTCCATAGGACCTTCCTCTCTGCCCCCAAAGAATGCGCAGTCATCGATTCTCAATCATCGATCTCAGTCGTTATATCTGAAATAGTCAAAATCCGCCGGCTTTCTGCTGCCGCAGCCGCCGTTGTTTGCGTAAATTCCAACCAGGGTTCCGGTATGGCGCTTAGGGTCGTCCGGCACTCCCTCGTCGCACAGGTAAATGCAGTTTTCCAGCATTCCTACCTGCATCCATTCCTTTCCGTCATAGCTGTAGTAGAAGGTTCTGGTAAGCTTTTCCACCACTACCTTTAAGAACACCGGGCCCTCCTGCACATCCTCGATCTCAGCCACAAGCTCTTCCCCGTGATTTCGGTTGATCACAAGCTGTATCTTTCGTCCCTCCTCATAGCAGACCGCACACCTTGCATAGGTAGCCGTGCTGTAATAGCAGGTCAGCCCCGCCTGCTCCCCGTTTTTATCGGGATAAAACTCCACCTTGGTTTCCGCCTCATAGGAAAGCTCCTGCTCTCTGCGCAGCAGCGTGTTTTTCGCCCGGATTTCGTTGAGCTGTCCGTCCCTGGTCCAAATCCGAAACCATCCCGGCCTCTCTGTCAAAGACCATGAGCCGTTGTCAGGGTTTCTCACAAATTCCCATTCCAGATTCAGCTTTGTATCGTTAAAGTCATCAAACAGATTTCTCTCAAACACACACTCCGGCAGATCCGGCGCCTCCTGCTCTGTGCTGGGGCCTTTCCCCTCATTTATGGTAAACCATCCATCTTTCGTCCACTGTACCGGATCCATTGCAGACTCTCTTCCCACAGTGGTATAGTTGCCTGAGTTTGGCCGCCCGCAAAGATAATAGCACCACCATTTCCCGTTTTGATCCTGGACAAGCTTGCCGTGTCCCGCCCTTTGTATGGGCGCCTTAGGGTCCTTCTGGCGCATCACAGGATTATACGGGGAGCATTCATAGGAGCCGAACAGTTCTCTGCTTCTTCCCACATTGATGCCATGGCCATAGCCTGTGCCTCCTTCCGCAACAATGGCGTAATACCAGCCATCCTTTTTCATAATATGGGGGCCTTCCGAGCAGCGCTCCCCTGTGCCCTCCCATGCAGTACGGGCCGGTCCCGTCACCTTAAGGCCATCCTCACTTAAAGGCACCGCCTGGGCTGCTTTGGCTATGATCATATATTTGCTGCCGTCATCGTCCACAAACAAAGAAGGATCAATATCATCCACCTCAAGACAAACCGGCTTGCTGTAAGGCCCTTCCGGTCTGTCAGACACCATCACCAGCTGTCTGCGCATTACATTATTCTCTCTTTTTCCGTCCGCATTGAGACGCAGCGTGGCGTAAATATAAAATTTCCCGTCCACATATTCTATATCAGGCGCCCAAATTCCATGGGAATCCTTAATATCGCTGATATCCAGCCATTCCGGATTGGTTATGGCATGGCCGATAATATGCCAGTGCACCATATCTCTGGAATGAGAGATGGGAATTGCGGGAAAATACTGAAAGCTGGAGTTTACCATGTAATAATCATCGCCCACCCTGATTACGGAAGGGTCTGGGAAAAAGCCCCTCTGCACCGGATTGTGATACCTTCTTTTTTCGCTCATTTCAACCTCTTTCCTGCACCATTTTTCGATGCCGCATATTTCAGTTTTATTTTAGCTCCACATCTTTGTCCTGTCGTGTCAAAACGGCGCATCTTTATGCCAATTATTGTCCCCATTTTCCGCAAGCAAAAAAGCGTGCCCCACGGGGAGCTTTCTCCCCATGCAGCACGCTCTTGGCGCATCGCGCTATTTTTTGAGGAAACGGCTTACATCATGCCGCCCATTCCGCCTGCCCCGGCGGGCATTGCGGGAGTTTCCTCCTTGATATTTGCTACAACGCTCTCTGTGGTCAGCAGTGTGCTCGCAACACTGGTTGCATTCTGCAGTGCACTTCTGGTAACCTTTGCGGGATCCAGAATACCTGCCTTCACCATATCCACATACTCTTCCTTCAGGGCGTCAAATCCTACGCCTGCCTCGGACTCCTTTACTCTGTTGATAATCACGCTGCCTTCCAGGCCTGCGTTTGCTACGATATGATACAGAGGTGCCTCCAGGGCCTTCAGCACAATACCTGCGCCTGTCTTTTCGTCACCTTCCAGGGTAGCCGCAAGCTTCTCAACCTCTTTGGAAGCGTGAATATATGCAGAACCGCCGCCGCAGATAATACCTTCCTCCACTGCTGCTCTGGTTGCTGCCAGGGCATCCTCCAGACGAAGCTTTGCCTCCTTCATCTCGGTTTCCGTAGCCGCGCCCACACGAATCACTGCAACGCCGCCTGCCAGCTTCGCCAGTCTCTCCTGAAGCTTTTCTCTATCAAAGTCAGAGGTAGTCTCCTCGATCTGATTCTTAATCTGTGCAATTCTTGACTGAATGGCAGATTTTTCACCCTCGCCGTCTACGATCACAGTATTTTCCTTCTGAACCTTTACGGATTTTGCACGGCCCAGCATATCCATGGTGGTGTCCTTCAGCTCATAACCAAGCTCGGAGCTGATCACCTTGCCGCCAGTCAAAATTGCGATATCCTCAAGCATTGCCTTTCTTCTGTCGCCATAACCAGGCGCCTTAACTGCAACTACATTGAAGGTTCCGCGCAGCTTGTTGACGATCAGTGTGGTCAGTGCCTCGCCCTCTACATCCTCTGCAATGATAAGCAGCTTCGCGCCAGACTGCACGATCTGCTCAAGCAGAGGCAGAATCTCCTGAATATTGGAAATCTTCTTATCGGTGATGAGGATATAAGGATTATCTAAAACAGCCTCCATCTTATCCATATCCGTAGCCATGTATGCGGAAATATAGCCTCTGTCAAACTGCATGCCTTCCACCAGATCCAGCTCGGTCTGCATGGTCTTGGACTCCTCGATGGTGATTACGCCGTCTCCGCTTACCTTCTCCATTGCGTCAGCCACCAGCTGTCCTACCTCGTCGTCTCCTGCAGAGATTGCAGCTACTCTTGCAATGTGATTCTTGCCGTCCACCTTCTGGCTCATCTTGGCAATGGCCTCAACCGCGCATTCGGTAGCCTTCTTCATACCTTTTCTTAAGATAATGGGATTTGCGCCTGCAGCCAGATTCTTCATGCCTGCGTTTACCATAGCCTGTGCCAGAACCGTTGCCGTTGTGGTACCGTCTCCTGCCACATCATTGGTCTTGGTGGCAACCTCTTTTACAAGCTGCGCTCCCATATTCTCAAATGCGTCAGAAAGCTCGATCTCCTTTGCGATGGTAACACCGTCATTGGTAATCAGGGGTGAGCCGAAGGATTTGTCCAAAACTACATTTCTTCCCTTAGGTCCAAGAGTCACCCTTACAGTGTCAGCCAGCTGGTTTACGCCGGACTCCAATGCCTTACGTGCTTCCGCACCGTATTTTATTTCCTTTGCCATTTCAATACGCCTCCATGTTTTTATTCTTTATTTTCAAGTGCCCGTCATACCGCCTGCGGCACCGCAGGCTTTCGTCAATTTTGGTCAATTATTTACGATTGCCAGAATATCACTTTGTCTGACGATAATATATTCTTCTTCGCCAAGCTTAACTTCATTTCCTGCATATTTGGAATAAATGACCTGATCGCCTGTCTTTACTTCCATTTTTACTTCCTTGCCGTCTACAACGCCGCCGGGACCTACTGCAATCACCTCAGCCTGCTGGGGTTTTTCCTTGCTCTGTCCGGGAAGCACAATGCCGGACTGGGTCATCTCCTCTGCTTCTAATTGTTTTAATACCACTCTGTCACCTAAAGGTACTAGCTTCATTATAATTGCCTCCTTTTGATACTGCCATTTTCATTTGTTAGCACTCATTAGTTTTGAGTGCTAATCACTAAACCATATATTAATTTTATATGTATGTCTTTGCAAACGTATTCTGACCGATTGTAAATCATTTATCTCTTTTTTTCTTTATTATACTCTCTTATTCTTTTGTTTTCTTATTTTGTCCCTGTAAATCAGATTTAATACTTTTTTTCTTTTTTGTTTCTACTCTTTTTAGCCAAAAGGCCGCCCGCAGTTTCCCGCGGACGGCATTCTCTTTCAAAATCAGCACTTAATTTCCAGATATCCCAGCAGCTTGCTCATATCGTATTCCTCAAGCACTCCCAGATTAGAATCATAATATTTGCCATCGTAGTGTACCAGGTAATGGCAGAAGCGTCCCATTTTTTCCATCATAATGCAGCACTTAGGCAGCACTGCATCCTTGCCCTCGGTGTACACAATGATGTCATTGTGATCAATTCCATAATAATTCAGTGCAGAAATCACGCGGCCCATGGTTGCCTGCCACTCTCTGCAGTCCATTACACTGATTACCTCGGCTATGGTAACGCCAGCCAGCATGGCTACGCAGGCCTGACCGCAAAGACCGTCCTCAGGCTGGATGATCACCTGCATGCTGTCAATCTTGCGTATGGGATGGTCAAAGCTGTAGGGACTGTTCTGATCCATGCGGATCAGGGAGCCGTTTACATGAAGCAGTATTTTGTGGGGCACGCCCAGCTCCACGCTTACCGCATCCTCATCCTCTATGTGAATCTCATAATTACCCTTTTCCTTGGGAAGCAGTTCGCAGTCAATGATTTTATTGTCCAGAACCACATCTCCCTTGATCACGTCCCGCTGCTTGCATACCTCCCACACATTAAAGGGAATCTGAATCATATATCCCTTTTCTTTTTTTTCAATTTTAGATTCAAAAAAATATCTCATGCTGCCTCCAATCCGATGCCTGTGCATCCATTACCTTCCCGTGCCATCTTGCACACGCCTTGTTTTTCCATTGTAGCAAATTCTACAATCCTTGAAAACCTCTTTTGTACAAGTACTGAAAAAAAAACATACCGTCAAAAAAGTATCAATATCCGCAATTACTTACTTATTCTCTTCGCCTTGGAGGGAGAGATGCCGTAACGCTTTTTAAACAGCTTGCTGAAGTGGTAAGCGTCCTCATAGCCCACGGAAGCGGCCACCTCCTGAATGCTGGCGCTTTCTCCCGCCTCCAGAAGCTCCCTTGCCTTTTCCAGCCGGATATTGATCAAATGGCGGATGGGGGTGTCCCCTGTCTCGCTTTTAAAAATCTTGGAAATATAAAAGGGACTTAAATACATATTTTCCGCAATGTGATCCAGGGAAATTTTTTCATTGTAGTGATCATCAAAATAATTGATGATCTGCTCTACCACATATTTCTTATTCACAGATTCAAAGGCATATCCCCCCGGTGCCTCCACGGGAGTGCACTGCTCCCTGATCACCAAAAGCAGCATCTGCACCAGATAGGATTTCAACATAAAGTATCTTCCCTGACGGCACACCGCATTTTCCGCCTCCATGGAGGCGCAGATCCGAAACAGCTTCTGGCGAAGCTCCCCAGTGGTGTGAATGATATATTCCCCCTCCGGCGCAGGAAAGTAATTCCGCGGCATATCCTTGATCTGAATGTCGGAAAAGCCCACGAAAAATTCCGTGGTGGGAAGCGCGCTTTCCCCATCCAAAAGGGCCTGGTGCCTGACGCCCGGATTCAAAATCAAAACATCCCCCTCCCCGACAGAATAAAGCCTTCCCTCTATCCGGTATTTTCCGCTGCCGGACAGCACAAAGGCCAGCTCAGGAAAATCATGGCTGTGATATTGGTCGTCTCCCTTGTTTCTGGTTCCCTTCCAGGTAAACAAAAAGGTGGGGTTCATTTCTTCAATCACGATGTCTTTTTTCTGCGCTGTCATTTCTCCTTCCGCCTCCGTATTTCTTCTGTCCCCGTATATTTGTATTCTACCTTTTTGCAGCCAAAAAGTAAAACGTATTTTTACAAAATCATACATCTTTGTTGCAAGATACTCCATTTTCTTTTTAAGCGCCTTTCATAAAATGAAGGTATCAATTACAGGGAGGTGCATCCTATGACACCCATGAAATGGTTTTATTCCTTTCTCAAAAAATACCGGGGGCTGATGCTTTTAGGCATCCTTATGACCACCGTCATTGCGGCGCTGTCCATTGTAAACCCTTACCTATCCGGCGTGATTGTGGACGACGTGGTTTCGGCCGGAAATTACAGCCTCCTGCCCGGACTGATCTGCTGTCTCTTAGGCGTCACTATTGTAAACGGCGTGCTGCGCTTCTTTTACCAGGTGGTGTTTGAGACGGCTTCCCAGGGAACGCTCTATGACATGCGGGATAAGGTATACCGCAAGCTTTTGCAGGAGGATTTTGCTTTCTATAATAAGAAGCGTACCGGCGATCTCATGAGCCGCCAGACCGGGGATATGGACGCTATCCGGCATTTTGTGGCCTATGTGATCTATGTGGTATATCAAAATGTCCTGCTTTTTGCCTTCGCTCTTTTGATGGTGTTTACGGTAAACGTAAAGCTTGCACTGTGCATGCTGCTTGTGCTTCCCTTTACCGCAGCAGCCGCCTTTAAGCAGTCAAAGGAGGTGAAGCCTGCCTTCCAGAGAAACCGCGCCTGCTTCTCCTCCTTAAACGCCTTTGTGCAGGAAAATATCAGCGGCAACCGGGTAGTGCGGGCCTTTGCAAAGGAGGATTACGAAATCCAAAAATTCGAAAAGGAAAATGACAAATTTCGGGACGCCCAGATTAAGGCTTCCCGGATCTGGATGAAATATGTGCCTGTTTTTGAAATTCTCTCCTATTTTCTCACCATCATTTTGATGGTTTACGGAGGATACATGGTGATTCAGGAGGAGATCACCCTGGGAGACCTGGTAAAGGTAAATGGTTATCTGTGGATGTTAAATACGCCTCTGCGTATGGCCGGCTGGTGGATCAACGACATTCAAAATTTCATCACCTCCGTGGAGAAAATATACGCCACCTACAGCGAGGAACCCTCTGTGACCACTCCCGTCCGGGGCGGAATCCACAAAAGGCTGCGGGGAGATGTGGAGTTTCGGAATGTTTCCTACCGGGCGGACGACGAGGACATCGTTATGGATATCAATTTCAAGGTGAAGGCCGGAGAGACGGTAGGCATTATCGGTTCCACCGGGGCAGGCAAATCCACCCTGATGAATCTGCTCTGCCGTTTTTACGACACCACCTCGGGAGAAGTGCTCATCGACGGCAAAAATGTAAGGCAGATGGACCTTTACAATTTAAGGGACAATATCGGCATGGCCATGCAGGATGTGTTCCTCTTCTCCGACACCATTGAAGGAAATATCGCTTACGGCAGACCGGACTGCAGCTTTGCAGAGGTAAAAAAAGCTGCCATTATGGCGGATGCCAACCACTTTATCTCAGCGCTGCCCCAGGGGTACGATACCATTGTAGGGGAGCGCGGCGTGGGCCTTTCCGGCGGACAAAAGCAGAGGATTTCCCTGGCAAGAGCCTTGCTTAAGAACCCTTCTATTTTAATTTTGGACGACACTACCTCCGCAGTGGATATGGAGACGGAAAGCTACATACAAAGACAGCTCAAAACCATTCAAGAGGACTCCGACTGCACCGTATTTGTGATTGCTTACCGCATCTCCTCCATTAAGGATGCCGACCTGATTCTGGTGATGGACAACGGCCGGATCATAGAAAAGGGAACCCATGACCAGCTTGTGGCAAGGGGCGGCTATTATGCCAAGGCCTTCCACAATCAATACGGGGAAATTCCTTATGATCTTCTCCAGGAAGAAAAAAACAACACACAAAAGGGAGGAAACTGATTATGGCCAGAAACAGATATGATATGGACGAAATTTTAGAGGACAGCTTTGACGCGGGCCAGCTGAAAAGACTGGCAGGCTATGTTTCACCCTATCGGAAAAAAATGGCCGGCGTGCTTGCGCTGATGCTTACCTCTTCGGCCCTCACCATGGTGATACCTATCTTTTTTCAGAGGATCATGGATGTTTACATTCCCCAGAAAAACATGCGCGGCATTGTTTTGATGAGTGTGCTGACTTTTTTTGTGGCTCTCTACTCTGCGGTAAGCCTGCGCGTTAAGATAAAAACCATGAGCACGATCGGCCAGAATATTATCCATGCCCTCCGCAGCGATATTTTCTGTCATCTTCAAAAGCTTCCCTTTTCCTACTACGATGACAGGCCCCACGGCAAAATTCAGGTCCGGGTGGTAAACTATGTAAACAGCTTAAGCGATCTTTTGAGCAACGGTATCATAAATACCATCACGGATCTATGCAACCTTTTTTTCATCCTGATTTTTATGTTTTTGTGCGACGCAAGGCTGGCTCTTGTGTGTCTGTGCGGACTGCCCCTGCTGACTCTGATTATTCTTTTTATCAAGAGAAAGCAGCGCCTTGCGTGGCAGATTCAGTCCAACAAGCAGAGCAACTTAAACGCCTATATTGCAGAGAGCATCAACGGAATCCGCGTCACCCAGTCCTTTGTGCGGGAGCATGAGAACACCGATATTTTCAACCGGCTCAGCTATGGCTACCGCAAGGCCTGGATGCGGGCGGTGATGTTTAACTTTACCATGGGGCCCAGCGTGGATATCATTTCCGCCATCACCACCTCTTTCATCTATGTGCTTGGCATACGCTGGATTTTGGCTCCGGACGCAACACTGACCGTAGGCACCTTAATCTTGTTCACCGCCTACATCAGCAGATTCTGGACGCCCATCAACACCCTGGCAAGCTTTTACAACTCTCTGCTGACGGCCATTTCCTATCTGGAGCGGATTTTTGAGACCATCGACGAGCCCGTTTTGGTGCGGGACGCTCCTGATGCGGTGCCCATGCCGCCTATTGCGGGCACCGTAGAATTTCAGGATGTGTGCTTCAGCTACGAGAAAGGCTGCCGCATTTTAGATCATATCAATTTTACGGCCGGGAAGGGCGAGACCTACGCCATTGTAGGACCTACCGGCGCAGGAAAATCCACCATTGTAAATCTCATCAGCCGGTTTTACAACGTGGACTGTGGACGCATCCTCATTGACGGAATAGATATCTCCGGTGTGACCATCCGCTCCCTGCGCACCCAGATGGGCATTATGATGCAGGACAGCTTTATCTTTGCGGGAACAATTATGGAAAATATCCGCTACGGCAACAGAGAGGCCACGGACGAACAGGTAATCAAGGCTGCTAAAACTGTCTGTGCCCATGAATTTATCTCTCAGATGGAAAACGGATATTATACGGAAGTGAATGAGAGGGGAAGCCGTCTGTCCGCAGGACAAAGACAGCTGATCTCCTTTGCAAGAGCTTTGCTGGCGGACCCCAGAATCCTGATTTTGGATGAGGCCACATCCAGCATTGACACCGAAACGGAGCTGCTCTTGCAGAAGGGGCTAAATGAACTGTTAAAAGGGCGTACCTCTTTTATTATCGCCCACAGACTTTCCACCATTAAAAATGCGGACTGCATTCTGTATGTGGACCGGGGCGGCATTTTAGAAAGGGGAACCCACGAGGAACTCCTGGCCCAGAGAGGAGAATACTACCATTTATATCTGTCCCAGTTTGACTTCCTTGCCTGAAAAGGAAACAGACCTATTGTTTCTTTGGGTTCATCAGCTTCCAGGCTGTGGCAAAGAACAGGGTCACAGTTGTGCACACGGCCAGCAGATCAGACACCGGCTCCGCCAGAAATACGGCGAACACCTTGTCCTCAAAAAAGTTAGGCAGAATGTAAATCATGGGAATGAGAAGGATTACCTTTCTAAGCACCGCCAAAAACAGGGAGTGCACCGCCTTTCCCAGCGCCACAAAGGTCTGCTGGCAGGCAATCTGGGCCCCGAAAATGCAGGCCACAGCCATGTAAATACGCATAGCCCACTGGGTGTACTGTATGGTTTCCTGATCCGTGGTAAAGATTCTTGCCAATCCCTGGGGGAAGAGCATTGCGATGGCCCACAGAAGGAAGGAATAGGCAAGACAGCTTCCCAGGGTGAGAAGGAATACCTTTCTTACCCGGTTCAGCTTGCCCGCCCCATAATTAAAGCTGGCTATGGGCTGCATTCCCTGGGTCATTCCCTGCAAGGGCAGCATGGAGGCCTGCATCACACTGGAAAGGATGGTCATGGCTCCCACCGCCACATCCCCGCCGTATTTCTGCAAAGAGGTGTTAAAGCACACGGACAAAAGGCTTTCCGTGGCCTGCATGATAAAGGGCGATACGCCAAGGGCCAGCACCGGTCCCATGATTTTCAAAGAAAAACGCAGGTTCACGGCACGGATGCGCAGGGTCGTCTTTTTGCCTGATAAAAAGCACAGCACCCAGACTGCGGACACCGCCTGGGACAGAATGGTAGCCAGGGCGGCTCCCTGTACCCCCATTCCAAGCCCAAAGATAAATACAGGGTCCAAAACCAGATTCAGTCCAGCGCCGATTAAAACGGTTTTCATACCAGTGGAGGCAAAGCCCTGGCCTGTGATAAATGCGTTGAGTCCTGTGGTAATCTGCACAAACAGCGTGCCAAGCACATAAATGCGCATATAATCCACAGCATACCCTATGGTATCGCCGCTGGCTCCGAAGGCATACAGAATCGGCTCTGCATACACATAAAACACCGCCGTCAGCACAAGAGCAAAGATACAGAGGGTGAATACACAGTTTCCAAGGATTTTCTCAGCCTCCTTATAATCTCCCTTACCCATGGCGATGGAAGCTCTGGGCGCACCGCCGAAGCCGATCAGAGCCGCAAAGGCGGCAATCAAGGTAATCACCGGCAGAGTCACCCCAAGTCCTGTCAGGGCCAGCGCTCCGGTTCCGGGAATATGCCCAATGTAAATGCGGTCCACCAGATTATAAAGGAGATTTACAATCTGTGCCGCAATAGAAGGCAGCGCCAGAGAAACCAAAAGCTTCCCCACCGGCATGACTCCAAGCTTGTTTTCTTCCTTCTGTTCCATATATATTCATCCTTTCTGCAAGGATGCGCCAGACCTTTTGGTCCGGCGCATCTTAATTTTATATTCCCAAAATCATCGTTGCCACCTGGAAATATACCAGCAGCGACAAGGCATCCACAATGGTTGTAATAAAAGGGCTTGCCATTACGGCAGGATCGAATCCCAGCCGTTTGGCTCCTACCGGCAAAAGACAGCCAATCAGCATGGCCATCAGCACAGCGGCAATAATGGTAACACTCACCACCATGGCCACCAAAAAGCCCACTCTGTCAAACAGCATCAGCTTTAAAAAATTGGCGGCCGCAAGGCTTATGCCGCAGCAGATGGCCACCCGGACCTCCTTCCACAGCACTCTGGGCACATCCCTGTACTCAATTTCTCCCAGAGACAGACCGCGGATCACCGTCACGCTGGCCTGGCCTCCCGCATTGCCTCCGGTATCCATCAGCATGGGAATAAACGCCGTAAGCACCGCATACACACTCAGCGCATCCTCAAAGGAGGTGATAATGGCGCCGGTAAAGGTAGCGGACACCATCAAAAGCAAAAGCCAGGGAATCCTTTTTTTATAGGTCTCCCAAACTGTGGTTTTCATATAAGGCTTATCGCTGGGCACGATCGCCGCCATTTTTTCCATGTCCTCGGTGGTTTCTTCCTCCATGATATCCACAATATCATCCACGGTGATAATTCCCACCAGGCGGTTCTCATTGTCCACCACCGGCATGGCCGTAAAATCATATTTTTTAAACTGCTTTGCCACTTCCTCCTGATCCATCAGCGTGTTTACGGAAATCACGTTTTCGTGCATAATATCGCCGATGATCTCATCTCCGTCGCTTAGCAGCAGGTAGCGCAGCGCCACAGTCCCCACCAGCCTGCGCTGTGCATCCAGCACATAACAGATATCTATGGTCTCGCTGTCCAGCCCAACCTTCCGGATTCGTTCAATGGCCTGATCTACGGTGAGGTTCTCCTTCAGGTCCACGTACTCCACGGTCATGATGCTTCCTGCGGAATCCTCAGGATAACGCAGCAGGTGATTGATATCCCTGCGGGTATCGGGACTTGCGTTTGCCAGCAGCTTTTTCACCACATTGGCAGGCATCTCCTCCAAAAGGTCCACCGCATCGTCCGACATCAGATTGTTGATAATGTTGGCCGCTTCCTTATCGCTTAAGGATGTAATGATCATGTGCTGATTATCCACATCCAGATAAGAAAATACATCCGCCGCCAGGTCTTTTGGAAGAATGCGGAAGATTTTCAGCATATCCTCCTCTTCCATTTCCTCCATGAGAGCCGCAATATCCGCATCATTCAGCTCAGCAAGATACTGGCGCAGTTTCGTATACTGCTTTGTACGCAAAAGCGCAAGCAGCTCCTTCAGCTCCTTGATTCTTTCCATGACATTTCTCCTTTGATGATTTTTTTATGTCCCTGTAACTTCGGGGGAGAGGGTTATCTGTACCGCATATGTGACTACTCATAAAAAAACCACCACCTTTCAAAATGTCCTTTTTTCCTTACGCCTATTCCATTTTATCTATCATCAGATTCTTTGTCAATGTAATAAATCTCTTTTCCTTTTTCAAATTGTGCTCTGCCGCAGACAGCCTCTGCCACATCCCGGCTTAAGCGCTCCACCTCACCGGCAGGTATGTGCAGCAGCAGGGTGGCCTCCTCACCATAGCTGCTCTCCACAGGTTCTATGCCTCTCTGCCCCAGAAGATAAAGTATCCTGCCAATCCCATTGTAGTCCGTTGAAATGCGTATCTCATACCCATGCCGCATAACTCCTATTTTACAGTGGCACAGTCCCTCCTTTACCGCCTGGGTGTAGGCCCGCACAAGCCCCCCGGTTCCCAAAAGGGTTCCGCCAAAATATCGGGTCACCACCACCACGATGTTACGGATCTCTTCTCCCAGGAGCACCTCCAGCATGGGCCTTCCGGCCGTGCCCGAGGGTTCTCCATCATCGCTGCAGCGGGTGAGCTCCCCTCTTTTTCCAATGACAAAGGCCGAACAGTTGTGGGACGCATCCCAATACTTCTTCTTCATCTCTTCGATAAAACGCACTGCCTCCTCCTCCGTCCCGCAGCTTCTGACAGTGGCAATAAACCTTGACTTCTTCTCTACGATCTCTCCTTCTCCGCCCTCTAACAGCACCCGATAAGAATCCATATCTTTTTCCGCGCCTTTCCGCCGCCAGGGTTTCCCCGGCATTCTAATCCCTTTCAAGGATAGCATAAACTGCCAAAAATGTGAAACAATTCTTAATATGGCAAAGAAAGCCTTTCTTTACATATTATTTTTTGTTATAATGATGTCGTCTGTTACCACAGGCAGAAAGGTGATTATCTCTATGAATTATGGAAAAAAAGGCATCAGGGCCAAGCAGAAGGCTCTGAATTCCAAATCCGCAAAGTGGGGGAGAAAAATCATACTTACCTGTTTTAAGGTAGTTTTAATAGCAATCGCTGCTGTGGGCATCTTTGGCGTTTCTGCGGGAATCGGCGCCTTTCGGGGCATACTGGCAGACACGCCCACCGTCCGCTTAAGCGGCGTCATCGCTTCCGGTGAGGCAACTATCGTTTACGACTGCGAGGGAAATGAAATCGACCAGTACGTAAGCACCAATTCCAACCGAATCGAGGTAGACATGGATGAGGTGCCGGAGCATCTGGGACAGGCCTTTGTGGCCATCGAGGATGAACGCTTCTACCAGCACAATGGTATCGACGTAAAGGGTATCCTGCGGGCCGCCTATCAGTTTGTCAAAACCGGAGGGCAGGAAGCCCAGGGCGCCAGCACCATCACCCAGCAGCTCTTGAAAAACACAATTTTCACCGACTGGACCTCTGAGGGCGACAATGTCATTAAAAAGGTAAAGCGTAAAATCCAGGAGCAGTATCTGGCTCTTGAGATTACAAAGCAGCTTTCCAAGGACGAGGTTTTGCTCCGCTATATGAACGCCATCAATCTGGGCCAGAACACCCTTGGCGTGGAAGCGGCCTCCTTGCGGTATTTCGGGAAATCCTGCAGCGATCTGACCCTGTCGGAATGCGCCGTGATCGCCAGCATCACCCAGAATCCTTCCCGATATAATCCCATCCGCCACCCGGAAAACAACGCCCAAAGACGGCAGCGGTGTCTGGACAAAATGCTGGAGCTTGGCTTTATCACCCAGGCGGAATACGACGAGGCTGTGGCAGATACGGAAGCAGTCTATGAGCGCATCGGCCTTTATGACACAGATTACCGGGAAAGCAGCACCACCTCCGGCTCTTATTTCTCCGACGCGGTATACGAGCAGGTAAAGGAGGATTTGGTAAAAGCTGGTTATTCCGAAACTTTGGCGGAAAGCATGCTCACCTCCGGGGGGCTGCGCATTGAATCCACCATGGATCCCGCCATTCAGGCCATTGCCGACGAGGAGTTCGCAAATCCCGACAACTACCCGGAAAATGTAAAGTGGTATTTGACCTACGCCCTGACCATTACCACCCCGGACGGGGAAAAGCATAATTTCAGCAAGGAAAATATGATGTCCTGGTTTAAGGAAAATCAGGATTCCAAATTTAATCTGATTTTCTCCTCTCAGGATGAGGCCAACGAGGCCATTGCCACCTACCGCAGCGCCATGCTGGCGGATCTTGGTGTGGAGGACAGCGAGGACAATTACGAGGAAAGCATCTCCATGACCCCCCAGCCCCAGGCTGCCATGGCCATCGAGGATCAAAGTACAGGCTATGTGGTAGCTATTGTAGGCGGACGGGGCGCCAAGGAGGGCCGCCGTACCTTAAACCGGGCTACCAACGCGGTGCGTTCCCCCGGTTCCACCTTTAAGGTTCTGGCCGCCTTTGCTCCGGCCTTAGACAGCGCCGGACAGACCCTGGCCACCCCCTATCTGGACGCACCCTTTAACTATGCGGACGGAAGGCCCGTGAGCAACTGGTATTCCGGCTATCGCGGCATCAACTCTATCCGAAAGGCCATTGAACAGTCCTTGAACATAATTGCCGTTAAAACCCAGACGGTAATCACCCCTCAGCTGGGATACGATTATCTGTTAAATTTCGGGTTTACCACCCTCACAGACGGTGTGGAAATCAACGGTGAGGTCTTTTCGGACGTAAACCAGACATTGGCCTTGGGCGGCTTAACCTATGGCGTCACTCCCTATGAGCTGAACGCCGCTTACGCCGCTATTGCAAACAACGGCCTCTATGTGGAGCCTAAGCTCTATACCAGAGTCACAGATTCCGACGGCAATGTGATTCTGGACAACACCAATCCCACCACCCGCCAGGTAATCAAGGAAACCACCGCTTTCCTTCTGACGGACGCCATGGTGGATGTGGTTACCACAGGTACAGGCACCAGATGTAATTTCGGCGGCGTAGCTATCGCCGGGAAAACCGGTACCTCCACCGACTATCACGATGTTTGGTTCACTGGCTTTACGCCCTATTATACCTGTACCACCTGGGCCGGCTACGACAATAATATCGGCATGAGCACCAGCAGCTCCAATAACGAGTCTGCTGTGGCCAGAACCCTTTGGCGCGCCGTGATGGAACGGGTGCATGAAAATCTGCCCAACGAGCAGTTCAGTATCCCAAGCGGCATCGTACAGGCTCAGGTCTGCTCCAAGTCCGGCAAGCTGCCCATACCCGGGCTGTGCGACTCTCAGGGCTGTGTTGTGACAGAGTACTTTGCAGAGGGAACCGTCCCTACGGAAAGCTGCGACATCCATTATCAGGGCGACATCTGTGACTATGACCAGGTGCCCGCAAGTCCTGACTGTCCGTTTAAGTATACGGGAGTGATGGAGCTTCCTTTGCAGGAGGATCCTTCCCTGGTCAGCGGTTCTTCCACCATCACCACGAATCCTGACGGAACCCAGACCACAACCAATTCCACCACCACTCACTGTCAGCACGATGCAACCTTTTTTGCAAACCCTGACTATGAGACAGTGATCAACCAGCAGCGCTGGGAAATTGACCAGAGAAACGCTGCAGCCATCGCCGCCCAGCAGCAACAGCAGGCGGCAGAGGGCGAAGGCGGCCAATAGGCATCAACAAAAGGCTGACGTACCCAATATGGTACGCCAGCCTTTTTTGCCGGTTTGATTCCTATGCTCTGACACCCTACAGCCCCTTCAGCTCTCTGATCTTTTCCTGGAGCTCATTTACTCCGTTTCTGGCGTTTCTGATCGCCCTGCATTGTTTCTCAAAGGGCGCCTCCTGCCCTTCCTCCGCCACAGGTGTATCATCAGCCCCATATTTTTCATAATACAGCCTTCCGATTTCCATATAGTTTTTCTTTATAACCTCTTCACAGGTGGAAATCTGGCTTTTCAGACTGGCAATCTGCGCCATTTCCTTTGCCTTATCCGCTGCCTCTCTCCCCTTTGCCGAAATTGTATCTCCAAGCTTTTCCATCCAATCCATTTTTTCCGCTCCTTTTCTGACTCTGTCTTTTAAATATTATAAGACTCCCTGATAAAGGGCGCAAGTATTTCATTGCATCCTAATGACAAGTTATGGTATAATTCTTATGTATTTTAGAGAGAGGTGATTATATGCAGCCATTATATACTACCATGAAGGTAAACAATGAGATTGAATTGTGCGAAGTATCTGATCTGGAATGCAAGCAGCAAATTGAACGTCTGCTTTTAAAGAACCGCATCTCCTACTATATCCGCTGGCCCAAATCCTCTTTCTTCGGACGGAAAAAAGACTCCTGCATCATCTGTATCAACGATAATGTTCGAGATGAGGCGGAAAGCATTGTGCGCGCAGTGTGTGACGAAAAGGGCTATAATGTAAGGTTTATTTTAAAGAAATCCCAGAACAATTACTTGTAAAAGCAGATGCGCCTGCGGGCGCACTGAACAAAAGGGCCTGCTCCCTACGCGGGGAACAGACCCTTTTCTTTTTAAACAGCTCCTAGTCAAAATCAAACTTGGTAAAGCGTTCTGCCATGGCTTTGTACCGGAATCTTGCCATTTCATTTTTCTCCAGCACATCCGCCTCATTCCCTCTGTACTGACAGCGGATACAATAATATTCGTCCTTATCCTTATCGTAGAACATATCCATATCCAAATCTCTCATAAAACAGGAAGGACACCTGTAATTTAATTTGCCTTTTCCAGCTTGAGCCATGTGCCAATTACCTCCTTATCTTTTACCTTTGCAGTGTAGCCCAAAGTGAACATGGGCGAGAAAGCATAGCCCTCCTTCACATAGCCTGCTGCGTTCTCTGCATCGGAGCGCATGGAAACCTTTGTTTCAATCTGAGGCACCGTTGCAATCACCTGCTCTGCGCCCGGCATTTCCAGCTCACGGCACTTGTACTCGTAGGGAAGGGTCTCCTCTTCACCGCCCTTTTTGCAGGTCAGTGTAATCCCCAGCATATCCTCAGAGTATTCGGTGGTTCCGTAGCAGGCAACCATATATTCATTGAGTTCAACCTCTGCGTCAGGATTGCTCATTTCAAGAATCCTTCTCTCCATTTTGATTTCAGAGCTTCCCTCCTCAAAAGAGATCACCGTCTGCAGCTTCAAAGTAAGATCCTGGAATTCAATCTCCACAGGGTCCAGCGTCAGGATCCTGGTGTTGCCCTCCTTGGAAAAATGAGCCTTGGTGCGGCACAGACACAAATCCACTTCCTCACCGTTATATTTAAGCTTTGCGCTTCTTACAGTACCCTCGCCTGCATAATGTGTGAAATAGCCCGCGCGGTATTTTTCCTGAATCAGGAACGGATAAGAAGCGTCCGTCACATGCTTGGTGCCGATGCCTACCGGCCACTCCAGCTTTGCGGCATAGGGACGAAGGTCAACGATAGCGCCGCCCTGGTCCATATTGACACAGACTCTCATGAAGGGATCACAGTACCAGAAAAGCTGCTTGTCTGAGCCATACAGAATGTCTCTCCACAGCGCACACTCAGGCTCCGTATAGGTCTTCTTCTGGCGGTAATAATCAGCAAACTCAGCCATGGTCATATCGGTGAGCTTGCCCTCCTCCTTCAGCTTCCCATAATATGCCATGCCGTCCTCATAGCTCTTCTTCAAAAGCTCATAGGGCTGCTCCCAGCGTCCCATTTTATTCAGCCAGCCAGGTCCCACAAACATCATATTGTAGGCATAGCCATTGTTATATTTCTCCAAATCTCTGTACTGGTCAATCAGATTGTACAGATAAGGATATTCCCAGGTTTTGGTATCATAAATCATACCGCGCAGCACGTTTTGCGGATGTGTACCAAAATTAGAGCCGTTGCCGTCATAGCAGGCAAGCAGGTCTCTGGAAAGATGCGGGATTGCAACCACACCGCTGTCCTCCGCTTCGTTTGCCGCAGGCGCATGGGTGTTCTGCTTAGAAGGAATCCAGGGAGCCCAGGGGCCGCCGTCCATAAAGGTATACCAGGAGTTGTTGCAGGTGTGATAAGCCTTGGGGCCCTCCTCCCAGCAGGTGGCAACCTCACACTTTACGCTGGGATATTTTTCCTTAATATAGTTGGTCAGCTCCGCATCCATATAATAAGAGCCCGTGGACTCAGGATAAAAGCCAAATTTCTCATAAAATTTTTCAAATACATCATCCACGATGGACTTTTTGTCCTCCATGGAAAACATCCAGATACAGAAGTCCTTGGTCTTGTACTTCTCCCGGAATTCCTTACAGGGAAGCCCCAAAAGAGACAGCGCAATCTCATCCCCATAGGCTTCATGGTCCTGCTTCGCCAGTTCTACCGCCTCGTCATTAAAAAGCGAAGCGTATGTCATCTGAATGGTTGTCTTTAAGCCATATTTATGTGCCGTCGCCTGCTGAAATTTGAAGATATCAAGAGATTCCGTAAGCAGAGCCTTACGTCCGATATCCTCTTCCTTTCCATGTCCTGTCACTTTTTCCGCATATTCAGGCACCATTTCAGGACGATGAATAATATTTACAATAAATTTGTCCATTTTTTTCTCCTTTTTATTGATTTCCTTTTTCGCTTGCTTCCCCTTTAAAATCCCGGATTACGGACAGCGCAGGCAGCACATTGCCATCATAGTCAAACAACGCCTGATTTGCCCACTCGTTCCCTCCCGGTCCGGGATCATTCATATAGGCCAGGGATTCCTCATTGGCCCAGCCGCATCCGGGCACCGGTATCCACGCAGGCTCCCAGTAATAGAAGCCTCTTCCCAATCCACCGGGAACCTCAGCAATCTTTTTCATTACATCGTTCATAAAATCTGCCTGTCCCTGGGGCGTCATAGGATAAGCCACCGCTTCTGCCAGATGGGGCTTGGTAGCCATGCCCTTGCGTTCACTGTCAGACAGCTTTTCGTATTCCTTATAGTCCTCCATGGTATGTCCCATGGAAACCTCTGCAACGACAATCTCCTTGCCGAATCTTGCAGCCAGGTCATTCATATTATTTGACAAATCCTCTATCGTGCCATGCCAGAAGGGATAATAGGAAAGACCGATGACCTCAAAGTCAGCGCCCCGCTTTGTGTATTCGTCAAACCATTTCCGGCATTTTTCATTGTTTCCGCCGCAGTCCAAATGAATCATCACCGGAATGGAAGCGTCCACCTCTCTCACAGCACGGATTCCGGCACTGATAAATCGGGCAATGTTGTCATAGTTTCCTTCTTTTCCCAAGGGCCACAAAAGACCGTTGGTCACCTCATTCCCCACCTGCACCATATCTGGAAGAAGACCTTTCTCTCCAAGCTTTTCCAAGGTCTCCCTGGTATAGGAATAAACAGCCTTCTCCAGCCCATCCGCATCCATCCCCTGCCAAGCCTTTGGCACAATCTGCTTGCCCGGATCCGTCCAAAAATCACTGTAATGAAAATCCAGAAGATACGTAAAGCCAAGCTTTTTGCCTTCCTGAGCAATCCATACCAGCTTGTCGAAGTCATTGGTGCCCGCACCATAAGGTTTTCCCTGGGGACTGTAGGGATCGTTCCAAAGTCTGACGCGCAGAGAATCCGCGCCATATTTTTTTAATATGGAAAGAGGCGCTTCCTCCTTCCCCTGGTCATAATATTTCGCACCCAGCCCGAGGAGCTCGGGCAGGGTGGAAACATCCATTCCTTTGATAAATTGATTCATAGCTTCAACCATTTCCAATCTGAGATTATCCCTTTACGGAACCGCCGGTAACACCCTCAACATAGAATTTCTGCATGATCACAAACAAAGCAGAAATGGGGATAGATACCAAAACGCCGCCCGCGCAGAATTGCGTAAAGTAGGTGTTGATCAGGCTCTTGTCCAGCATATTGTACAGACCGATAGCTACCGTCCACTGAGAAGAGATACCGGAATTAAGCATCATCTTTGCATATACGAAATCCATCCAGGGAACCAGGAAGGAGCTGATTACCGTATAGACAATGATGGGACGGCTCATGGGAATCACTACCTTCCAGAAAATAGTGGCCTCGCTGGCGCCGTCCAGATAGGCGGCTTCCCGAAGAGAAGTAGGTATGGTGTCAAAAAAGCCCTTGGCAATCAAATATCCAAGTCCGGAGCCTGCGGAATAAACAAGAATCAGTCCCAGATGGGTGTTAGTCAGATCCAGTGTACGGAGAATAAAGTACACTGCGATCATGGACAGCACGCCGGGAAACAGATTCAGAATCACGCCCACATTCATCAAGGGCTTGCGCATTTTAAACCGCATACAGGATGTGGCATAGGCCACCATCAGCACAAAAATAGTGGAAATCACGCAGGTAAAGCATGCGATGATGAAGGTGTTCTTAAACCAATTTGGAAACTGTGCCACACTGTCTGCAGAAAAAAGCAGATTTTTATAATTGACCGCACTCCACTCTTCGGGGAAAAAGGTGCTCGTGTTCATTCCAGTGTAGGCGCTGAAGGAGGTCACCAAAAGCCATACGATGGGTATCAGCCAGATAAAGGCTAAAAAAGCCAGAAGCACATGTCTCAGTATAAGATTAATCGTTTTTTTCATCAACGGAACGCCTCCTCTCTATCTCCCTTCAGGAACCTGCTGAAGGCAATGAGGGTGAATACCGCGCAGATCACAAACACCACAATGCCAATGGTGGAGGCCATCTTGAAATTGTAATAATTCTGTGTGAGGTTAAACAGCCAGGTAATCAAAAGATCCGTCTCCTTTGCCTGGGAGTTGGCCATCAGCTGATCCGTGGTAACAAACACACCATCGGTCAAAAGGTAAATTACATTAAAGTTATTAATATTCTTTACAAAATCCGTCACCAGTGTGGGGCCCGTCACAAAGAGCACATAGGGCATGGTAATATGGATAAAGGTCTGTCTGGGCGTTGCACCGTCGATTCTTGCGCTCTCTAACTGCTCCGTGGGAATATTCATCAGCACGCCGGTTGCAATCAGCATCTGGTAGGGAACGCCGATCCAGATATTGATCAAAATGATCATAACATGCGCCCAGCCGTTGGCGGAAAGGAAGGGTATATAGCTGGTGCTGATCAGTCCGATATCCCGAAGCCAGTCTGTCAGCCCTATGCTGGCGCAGAAGGTATTGAAGATACCATTATTTGCAAAAAAGTTTCTCACCAAAAGCAAAGACACAAACTGGGGAACTGCTATGGTGATCACAAAGAGAGTACGCCACAGCTTGGGCAGCTTTGTCTTTTTACTATTAATCAACATGGAAAGAAGGATGCCGCCAATGTAGGTGGTAATGGTTGCAAAAACTGCCCACACCAGGGTCCAGACTAATATCTTTCCAAAGGCATATCCAAAGGTTATGGTCAAACCGCCGCTGCTGAAAAGACTCTTAAAGTTTTCAAACCCCACCCAGGTAAACAGGGAGGAGGGCGGCATATGCTGCTGGTCATAATTGGTAAAGGCTACCAGAATCAGCACAAGAAGCGGAATTACTGTAAATACTACGATGCCAGTCACAGGCAGCGCCAAAAGCGTTACATAAAATTTTTTGTTGATGTATTCCTTCATGTCTTCTTTGAAGGTATTGATATGCAGGCCTGCCTCCGCACGCTTCTGCAGCCTGTAGACAGCTACAATGTTATATAAATACACCACGGCAAAAATTGCCCAAACCACAAAGCTTATCAGCGAAAACAGCAAAATCATGAATGAATGATCGTAATCATTAAATTCTGTCTGCATGGTGGCAATGTTAAAAACAGACTCCTGCTGTACCGTTCCCAGTGTGCTGAACTTGGGAACATACTCCATAGCAAATCCAAGGGTATACCAGATCACTGCCACCTCAAAGATCGTCATCAATATACCCTTCACAAACTGCTTTCTCCGAATGTAGCCTGCGCCCATCCAGATCAAAGACAGCTTCACAAAAAGGTCTCCTTTAGCTGCTGCCTGCCCGAATTCCTTGAAAAAACTGCCCACAGCGCCAAAGAAAGCTTGCAAACCCTTTTTGACCTGACTCATTTTCCGCCCACTCCTTTCCTTTGCTATATCCTTTTCATTTAAAAGGGCGTCCCTCCACTACGTCATTTCCTTCATAGCTTCAGGACGCCCTGTGCTTCCGTTTCAGTTAAAAATACACTGAAACAGCTGACTAACTGATATTTATTGGGTCGGCGCCGAAACACCTTCTACCAAAGTGTCCAGTGCTTCCTGAATTGCTGCCGCATCATCCCTGTTGAGGCTTCCCTGTGCGATCATCTCGCCGAAGGTTGCCGTAGGATCCCAGTAGTTGCCTCCTACAACCTGTACCACACCATAAGCAGACTGCTCGGACAAAGCCGCAATAGCAACGTTGCTCATAACTGCATCGGAAGCTGCAACATTATTGTTGGAAGGTCCGATTTCTCTCTGCTCAAAACGGATGGCCTGATTTTCCTCATTGGTGATCCAATCTGCCAAAAGTGCTGCCCAGCCTGCATTCTGAGAGTATGCGTTTACACCCACAAGTTTGAAGCCTGCCACAGAGCCCTGCTGAATCTGCTGTTCTCCTACTGTGAAAGTAGGCAGCTTGGTTGCCGCATAGCCGTCGCCAAAGGCTTCCTGTGCCGCTGTTGCGTCCCAGGTACCGGACACTGCTGCGCAAAGGGTGCCGGATGCAATCTGGTTGGAAATATCTCCGTCTGCAGCTGCCAAAAATGCACTGTTTCCAGTGATATCCAGCATAGCCTGAACCACCTCAACACCGGATACGTCTGCGGTGCCGTTCCAATCTATAGAAGTACTGCCGTCATCGTTCAGACCGGTGGTAAAGCCTGCTCCATAGAAGAAGGAAGCATTGTACCAGCCGCTGGCCAGGGTCATAGCCACCTTTTTGCCCGCAGCATCTGCCGCTGCCAGAAGGCTGTCCCAGCTTGCAACATCCTCCTCGGTAAGAACGCTGGAATCATAGTACAGGAAGTATCCATTGTCCGCGCTCATAGGGAAAGCATACAAGGTATCCTCGTATGTAGCCGCTTCCACAGAACCGGTTGCGTTTGCACTTTCAACGTCTGCAACGCTCTTGCCTGCATAAGCCTGCAGCGCCTCATCCATAGAGTCAATGGAAAGCAGTGCGCCGGCCTTCACAAGGTCGATAAGCTGGTCGGAAGCAAATGCGTATACATCTGCCGCAGCTTCAACGTCGGTAAGAATGGTATCCTTTGCGGTGGACTCGGACTCCACGCCCAGCTGGATATCAAAGTTTGCATAGTCTGCATAATGCTCCTTGAAGGAATCAATCATGCTCTGGAGCATTGCCTGATCCTCCTCTGCGCCCCACATGGTAAGGCTTACATCCTGCTTCTCTGCAGGCGCTTCTACGGATGTGGAAGCCTCTGCGGAAGAGCTTTCCTGTGCCTGGCTGGTTTCGGCAACGTTTCCGGTATTTTCCTGAGTGTCAGAATTGCCGCATGCTGCCAATGAAACTGCCATAGACATTGTCATTAGTAATGCTACTAACTTTTTCATTTTGGTTTCCTCCTTTTATTTTGCACAAGCAAATGCGCAAATATTGCGCAACCGCTTGACTATGTCCATAGTTTAACAAGATTTGCTGCCATTGTCAATTTATCATATTTACTGATATTGCGCTCTTTTTTTGTGCACTTTTACTAAAGTTCTTGCTGATACTGTCATTTTGTGGATTCCTTTAAAATCACTTCATAATCCAAAAGCGTTCTGATGGGAACCTCTCTGCCGTTTATGCTGTCCAAAAGTATCCGGCAGGCCCGCCTTCCTAAATCCATGATATCAAACTTTAAGGATGTGACCGTCACCGGATAATGATCCAGCAGACGGCTGTAATGGCAGGATGCCACCTTTACCTGCCTTGGGACGTCTACTCCCTCCTTTTCAAGACACCGTATCACCTCGTCACAGATATAATCATCCTGACAGAGCATACAATCCACCTGATTTTTCAAAAGCTCGTCCACAGCCATTTCCACCATGGCCTCATTGTTCAGGGCAGTATAAATAAATTCACTCTGCACCGCCTTTCCTGCCTTTGCATAACCGGCCAGGTACCCCTCGTACCGGCATCTATTCACCGTCTGCTCCATGCTGCAGCCCAGATAGGCAATCTGTTTGATTCCCTTGGAGAAAAGCACGCTTACCAGCTCCCTGCAGGCTCCGATATTATCATTGTCCACCTGGATAATGTCCTGATCCTCCACCTGCCCCACCGTCACAAAGGGAATCTGTTTCTTCTTCAGGTAGCGGGCGAAAAAATCATCCGCATAGGTTCTTGTCAAAATCATGCCGTCCACCTTGCGGTTCTGGATGAGACGCTCCAGCGGCCTTAGCTCCCTGCCGTTTGTAATCACCACCAGCATATCATAGTCATTAGCTTGCGCCATTTCCTCCACTCCATACATACAGGTGTGAAAAAAAGGCATATCGGCCAAAGTTTTTACCTCCGGCAGAATAATGGCAATGTTGTTGGTTCTTGACTGGGCCAGGCTCTGAGCTGCCGCATTGGGGTAAAATCCATGCTCTTCTATGTACTGCAGCACCCGGTCTCTGGTGGCATTCCCGATCCTTCCCTTGCCGGATATGGCCCTGGACACCGTGCTGGCAGAAACACCCAGCTCCCTGGCCACATCATGAATCGTCATTGCTTTTTCCAAATTTACACTGCCCATAATTCCACTCCATTCCCAAACCATATCGCCGCCGCAAACTGCGCAATCGATTGTTTTAAATAATAGTATCATTTTCGAGAATGGGAAACAATCTGCCAATTTCACCAAAAATATTTTAATTTTCTATTCAATTCTCCTAAAAGGGCAGGCTGTCCGCCAGGCAGAGAGCGCCAAAACCAACCCTGTCATTGGGGTACTCCGCCTCTCCTCTTACAGGCCTTGCTCCGCTTCGCAGATACGCCTTTACCTTTTCTCCATACAGGAAAGCGTCGTTCCCCCGGACAATGCCCCATTCCATCAAAAGCGCTGCACTGCCGGAGACAATGGGCGCCGCAAAGGAGGTTCCCGTAAAAGACGTGTAGCCGCCATAGATGTCCGGGGCTAAAATCCCAACGCCGGGAGCCGCCAGGTCCGGCTTCGTAAGACCGGCCGTAACCACCCCGATGGTACGCCGCCTGTCTACATAGCCCCTGCCGGAGAAATCCGCATAGGTATCATAGGTGCTGTCATAAGCCCCCACAGTAATCACCTTGGCCGCCGTGGAGGGAATGGTCAGCGTAACCTGAGGCGCCGCTCTGTAAAAGCCCGTGCTTTCATTTCGAATGGCACTGCTTGGCAAGTACAGATAATACTGTCCCGTCACCACTTTGACAGGCTCTATGAGGATGGTCCAGATACCGCTGTTAATGTAAGGGCCCGCAAGGGGAATCATATCCAGATAAATTTCCTGGGCCACCGCATAGGGGGTTGGCTCTCCCATGTACACAAGAATCCGGGTCTGTTCCATCTGCAAGGTATATTTTCCGGCCTCCACGACCTCCGGCAGCTCCTGCTCCCGGCCTCCGGGAGAGCGCAGGCGGATACGGTAACGGTCGCTGTAGTGCTTCCACAGCTGTATATTCAGCGCTGTTTCGTAGGCCCCTACCGCCAGCTCCACAGCAGTCTCCTGCTCCACATTTCCCGCAACGTGTCCTCTGGAGCTGCCCTCGTTTCCACTTCCCACACAGATAACCGTACGTCCGATTTCTGCTGCATTGTCTAAAAAACGTTCCATTAAAGAGCTTCCGTCATGGGCCCCGTAGCTGTTTCCAAAGCTTAAATTAATTACCAGCGGCATGCCCAAAAGAATCGCCTTTCTCAAAGCATAAGTGACGCCTCGCATAATTTCCGTTGTTCTGGGAAAGCCGAGCTCATTTGGCGCGCCAAGCTTTACCACCAAAAGCTCCGCTTCCGGCGAAACCCCTTTATATGCCTGCTCCAAAATGGCGCTGCCTGCGGCAATTCCTGCCACCGCCGTCCCATGTCCGTTTACGTCCCTGCTGGGAACCAGAGCATACCGTTCTCCTTCTCCAGTTTCCCGCAGCGCCCGGTTAATTCTCTCCTGGTCAAACTCAACCCCCATGGAAAATCCCTCCGGCGGCGCCCCGGCCTCCCCCGGCATCAGCGTCTGATCCCAGAGAAACCGAATCCGGGTATCTCCGTTTTCCTTTCGGAAATCTTTGCGTTCATACGCAATGCCGGAATCCAAAACAGCTATCAGCACGCCCCGCCCCGTTAAAAAGGGCTCCTGAAGCGTGGCACGAGGCAGACAGGAACCATCCGCGGGAGCAGACACAGCGTAAAAATACCGCTTAGGCTTTTCCACATATTCTATTTCTTCCACATCGGCTACCATATCCACCAGGCCCTCCGGCACAGTCAGTATGGCATAGCCAGCGATCAAATATTCCACTTTCACGCCAAGTCCGGCAAGCCGCTCCAGACTGCCATGGTATTTGACTATCAGCTCCCAGGTTCTGCTTTCGCCGTCAAATCCAACGTTCAGCGTTTCTGTCTGTTCCCTGATCTCCTGAGGCGTTTCCAACGCCAAATTCAGTATGTCCTCCAGCTTCTGATT
The DNA here is from genome assembly GCF_944382095.1 of Candidatus Acetatifactor stercoripullorum. Taxonomy (NCBI): domain Bacteria; kingdom Bacillati; phylum Bacillota; class Clostridia; order Lachnospirales; family Lachnospiraceae; genus Acetatifactor; species Candidatus Acetatifactor stercoripullorum. Next base: position 73,267 of record NZ_CALWMU010000001.1, on the reverse strand, counting down.
CATTTTAATCCCGCTTTGCCACATTTGCTCCCTAATTTATATGCGGCAAGAGACATTTCCTATTCTATCGGCGTTGTCTGGGATTTTAAAAGGCGCGGTTTCTGTTGGAAACCGCACCTTTTGCATCACCCTTATATCGCGTCGCATATTTGTGTCAAAACACTTAATATATCTCGTATTTTTTCGACCTGCCTTGGCTCCAGCGTCTCTAATACATAGATAATCTCCTGATTTTCGCTTTGCTCCCCTTTCTCACCCCGCATAATAAAATCACAGCTCACACACAGCGCTCTGGATATCTTACACAGTGTTTCTGCTGAGAAGCCCTTCTTGCCTGTTTCTATTTCATACAAAAATTTTGCAGAAATATCCGCTTTTTCCGCAAGAACCTCCCTTGTGTAATGTCTGCTTTCACGCAATTTTCTGATCCTTTCCCCTATGCACATATCTGACATATTATTCCTCCATATGCCAAGATTTTACATCCTTCGGCAAACAATGATAAACCAGCAGTTGCACCCATTGCATTTTACCTACAGTTCCTTTTTCAATTCTATCTTATCTCTTTTTCCCACTATTCCTCAGTCTGTTTTACCGAATCGAAAATTTTTTTAACCAAACCTGACATTTTTGTTTTATCAGGCCTCATTTATATTGCTTGAACGGAGGTCAGCACAAAAAATCCCCGCTTCACTGAAATATTTTCATTTTTTCCCGCATTTTGATATCCTGATGCTAGTAAGGGAGTCGTTTATGGAATCGATCAAAAGACAAATAAAGGAAAAATATCATCTCACCAGCTATCAAATGTCATTGATAGTTTTTTTAGCAAAAACCCTTGGCTCAGAGCTGAGTAAAATGCTGATTATGGGAATCCTGTTCCGTAATCAGCTGCCCCTGTATTTTACAGCGCTGTTTATTATGATGCTGCTGCGCTGTTCCACCGGGGGACTGCATTTTTACACTTATCCCGCCTGCCTGCTGGGCTCCACCATTTATCTGGGTCTGTGCGTTGTGGTACTGCCGCAGCTTCTTCTGCCCAAGTATTTTCAGCTGCTTCTTCTTGCAGGCTCACTTTTGATATGCTGTCGAATCGGCCCCGTAACCTCAAAATACAGGCCGGACCCGCTTCCAGCCGCCTCAAAAAGGTTTCGGGACTTTACTTGTCTTACCATATTTTTTTACGCACTGTTTTTATATATAATGCCGCAAAGCAGCTTTACCGCTGCCGGTTTCTGGGTCATTATATTGCATTCGCTGCAGCTGTCTGCCGCGAAAATACGGAAGAAAGGGGGACGTGCAAAATGATTCCTACAGTTCTGACCTATATTGAGATTGTGGTGTGGTGGATTGAAACAAATCTTTCCAGCGTAGTGCTGCTCGGAGAATATCCTTTCCCCGAAAAGGAAGATGCGTAACAACAATACTATTCTCAACAAAAGAGGACTGCAGCCCCAGTCCTCTTTTGGCATTTCTCATTTTTTTACTCTGATTAAAAAGGAAATCCAATTTTCCTCCCCAATGCTTTTGTTTCTGCAGATCAGGTCACACTTCAATTCCTCACAGAGATATTTTAAATGATACAATCCAATCCCTCTTCCTGCACCCTTTTTACTTTTACCCAGGGCAAACCACGACTCCAGCTCATTAAATGGCACATAAGGGAAGGGATTTCTCACCTCATACTCATATTCCGTCTCCCTCTCTCTGATTGCCAAATGTATTCTATGATGCAGCTTATTCAGACCTTTCACAGCTTCCACTCCATTATCAAGTAAAATCCCCAGCATTTGTATTAAATAGTACGCAGGTATCACCGTTTGAAAAGCGCTCACCTCTATTTCATAGGTGACCTCCGCTTCCTCCTCAAGCTCATGGAGTTTCCCATACAAAAAGCCAATTACTACGCTGTCACCAAGTACAAGGAGACGGTTATATCTGTTCTCCTCCGCTATCTGGCCCAAATAGGCTTCCTGCGCCCGGACCAGCTCCTCATAGGTCTTGTTTAAATGGTGCATGGAAAGCACCGCCGTAATGTGATTGTTTATCTCATGCTGCCGCATTCTAATCTGTATCAGAAAATCTTCATATACCCGGTTATTTTCTTCCAGACTTTGTTTTTCTTCTATTCGCCTGTTAACTTTCTGATATTTTTGCCATTGCTTTATCAGTACAAAAACTAATACAACTATGGGAAATAAAAGCAGAATAGACGCTCCCATCAATCCATGAAGTATTTTCGCTTGAAACAAAATAAACAATGCCACAATGCAAAGCATGCCAAAGGACAAATATAACAATTTTTCCCTTCTTTGCATCATCCATTTAGAAAATCGATAAGTCTCAAATTTAGGCAGCACAAAAATACAGATTAACAGCACCGCACAATTCACCAAAAGCCCTCTTCCATACTCATTTTGAGGCAGAACAACTGCAGCAGGCACAAGACAGGCAAACTGCAGCAGCGTCATCACCACAAGATACAGCACATTGTTGATTATGGTTTCAAACAAGGATTTCTTAAATTTTAACACACAATAGAGAAAAATAAGAAAATAGACCAGCAGTGAAAACAGTCTCGACACCTGACAGGTATTGACTATTTCCAAAACAATCAGAAGTCCCAGAAATAACAGGACCGTTTTCATATCAAATTTTACCTTTACTCCATAGATCCGGTGAATGCAGATAATCACCGAAAATATCTCTGTTATTAGAACAAGGCGCAGCAGCATTTACTTAAAAATTTCCCGCAATAATTTCTTATACATCAAACCAATCTCTACTCTTCCATAGTTATTGCGCAGCTGTATCATTCTGTTTGTAATATCCACATTATGTATAAATTTCTTATTTATCATGGTGTTGCGGCTGCATTGAATCATATCCGGACTGTCTGCTTCATCCAGCAGTCTTTTCAGTGTCAAATAAGGAATTGCCAAAACATCACTGCGGCTTGTATGGATATACATGGTATGATTCTCGCATTCCGCATATACAATTTCGCTTCTATCCACGGCCAAGACGATGCCGTCCTTTCGAAAGTACAGGGTTTTATCGCTCTCCTGATGTCCGGGAAATTTCAGGCAGTGCTCCACCATCCGCTTTACCTTCTCCGCATCAAAGGGCTTTTCCACAAAATGATAACAATGCAGCTTTTCATAGGCATAAAATCTGGCGTCCTCCAGTGAGGTGACAAACAGCACTGGCGTAAAGGCATATTTATCAATTTTCCGGATACTGTCTACAAACCGCAGACCGGAAGAATCTCCCGGCCTTCTGGTATCCAATATAATGTCTATGATAAATAAATCAATCTCTCTTTCCAATGCACATTGATAGGCATCCTTCATACGATGCAATGCAATCACCTCGCACCTTGTATCAGCTTTCTGCACAATGCCGGCCAAATGCTGCAGCGTACTTTGATTATCTTCTAAAATTAAAATCTTTTTCACAAATTTCCCCTAAACACTTTTGTCCTGCCTGCAAATAAGCGAAGATGGCTTCCCCTTCCTCTTCACCAGATATTTCCAAAAGCAGACACAATTCCTGCGCCAGTCCTTTGCCATCCCGCAGGATAATGGATGGAGGAACATGAAACAAATCATATATTTTCCACAGCATCTCACTGTCGGGAAGAACTCTTCCATTTTCCAGCTCTCTGAGCTTCTTTATATCAACACCCAGAAGCTCTGCCATTTTATGCTGTGTATACGCAAGCTGCTGTCTGATGGCGAAGAAAATATTGTCGTTCTCTCTTCCCGTCATGAAAATAAATTTCATATATTCAATACGCTTATATATCTTGCCCCATTTGCCTGCAGAATTCTCCCGTCCCAGACAGGCTGCCATGGAATAAAAGATGCTGATATAGCAGATGATTTCTTCAAAGGTACATCCCTCAAAAAACTCTCTATATTTTTTGGTGCTCCGCAAGCCTGTATACATATACTGTATATCTATTTCCGTATTCGTCAGGCACTGCATTTCATAGAAGGTGAATCGCTTTTTTCCAAGCTCCGCCTTACTGTAATGACTTTGCATCATGTGCATTTGATAGCTGATCTGCCTTTGGGACAAATTATTTCTGACCCTTTCTTCCTTCAGCCTTTGCAAAACATTTTCATAATCCATATTCATGGGTAATCTTCCTTATAGTACAATTCATTTTTACCCATTTTACGACATTATTCTTCCCTGTACAGCACCTATTTGTGACTCATGCTATAAAAAGAATGTCTGAACGAAAAAAGTCCGCTAGAAGCGAACCTCTGCTTCCCGGTATCTCTCCCGGGAACAGGACAGTTGGAAAGGTTTTTCGGCTGCCGTGACTCCATCCATGCCTGCTATTCCCTCAAAAGCTGTTTTGGCAGCTCTGTAGTCCTCTGCGTATTTTCTTTCTGTCAGCTCCTTGGTATTTACATTTTGAAAAAGAAAGCTTTCTTGGCCTCGCATAGTCCAGGTACTGCAATGCGACATTTGGAAACCTCCGGTCTTATCCCCTAATGTCATATATTGTAGTATCCTGACCCTTTACGCACAAGGAACTATGGTTCTAAAACAGTATTTTTCTTTCGTATTTTTCTTTCTACATCAGGCTTAAGAAGCTGCCTGCAAACATTACAACGCCCAGGATGGCCAAAGCAATATAAATTAGTATCAAGATCAGCTGGGCTTTAAAATAATTGGATTTGCTTTTCTTAACATTTCCTGAAAAGGCCCATACAAACAGCATGACCAGATTTACGATGGGAATCAGCATTATGATTCCAGCTGCAATCCATTCCCCCACCGTTACCGTCTCCTCTTTTACGGCTGTCTGCGCATATCCATTACCCGGCTGCTGTCCCGGCACATTTTGTCCATATGACGCACCTGCACCATACATGGCATTGTTATAATATGGGTTTTCATTACTGTTCAGCAAAATTGTGCTATTGTTATCTTGATTTTCCATGTCTTTTCTCCTTGTATTTTGTCTCCCTTGTCCCTCTGTTCCAGCCTTTCCTTGCCGGCTGCCTGTCCTGCTTTCTGTATGGTTCCGGTGTTCCTGCTGCCGAAAATGCAGACAGGCAGCCAGGCAGTTCGCCTAGTTTTCCGTGTAGGTGGACACCACCTCATCTATTTTGTCCACCCAGTCTGCGTGGCGGCTTTGATCTTTTGTACGGTCTATGCAGCAAACCAGCACCGGAGTCTCGCTTCCTGCTATGCCGTACGCTACAAGAGGATAAGTCACCTCTACATATTCGCTCGAACAGGTTATTGTTCCTTCAAACTTTGTCATCTCAAAGCCATTTATCGTGGTAGTCTCCAAACTTTCCACCTCCGGGATTATTTCTGAAAAACCCTGGCCTGAAAAAAACTGGTGCTCCAGAAGGGGGCTCAGCACCTGGAAAATATCTGCCGAGGAATGGTACTGGCTCATGTCGATCAATTCCTGCTCCTCCTCTGCTCCCACATCCCCGGAATACTGGGTCACAAACACATTCAGGCAGGCCGCATTATTAAATGTGCCATAGGCCTCCTTTGCAACGTGCCCAAATCCTTTGGAACTATTTTCTCCATCCGGAAGTCTCAGGGAAAAATTAAAATGCTCCTCCGTATACAGATAATCCAGCCCCTCCGGGTAATCCGCTTCCTCCTCTGCCTCCCCGGAAGCCTGCACATCTGCCTCCGCCGTTACAGCATTTCCTCCCTGTACAGCCGAGGCCTGGCCTTCCTCCGTTCCCTGGCAGGCGCTCAGGCTCCCAGCCAGCAGCATCATTCCCAGTAACAATAATCCTTTTTTCTTCATTTTCTATCTTTTGTCTCCCTTGTCCCTCTGTTCCAGCCTTTTCCTGCTGGCTGCCTGTCCTGCTTTCTGTATGGTTCCGGCGCTCCTGCGGCCGAAAAGGCAGACAGGCAGCCAGTCAATTCACCCTAGTTTTCCGTGTAGGTGGACACCACCTCGTCTATTTTGTCCACCCAGTCTGCGTGGCGGCTCCGGTCTTCCGTTTTATCTACACAGCACACCAGCACCGGGGTCTCTGTCCCTGCAATGCCGTACGCTACAAGAGGATAAGTCACCTCTACGTATTCATTCGAACAGGTTACTGTCCCTTCAAACTTTGTCATCTCAAAGCCATTTACCGTTGTGGTTTCCAGGGTCTCCACTTCCGGGATTATTTCTGCATAACCTAGTCCGGAAAAAAACTGGTGCTCCAAAAGGGGGCTCAGCACCTGGAAAATATCTGCCGAGGAATGGTACTGGCTCATGTCAATCAGCTCCTGCTCCTCCTCTGCCCCCACATCCCCGGAATACTGGGTCACAAAAATCTGTTCACAGCTCACTCTGTCAAACTGGCTCCCATATTGCTCCTTTGCAACATGCCCATAGCCCACTGTACTGTTCTCTCCATCCGGCAGTCTCAAAGAATATCCAAAGTGGTTTTCTGTGTACAGGTAATCCAATCCCTCCGGGTAATCCGCTTCCTCCTCTGCCTCCACGGAAGTCTGCACATCTGTCTCCGCCGTTACGGCGTTTCCTCCCTGTACAGCCGAGGCCTAGCCTTCCTCCGTTCCCTGGCAGGCGCTCAGGCTCCCAGCCAGCAGTATCATTCCCAGTAACAATAATCCTTTTTTCTTCATTTTTTTCTTCATTTTTTTCTCCCTTATTCTTTTTTTAATATCCTGCAATCGTATGGTAATCATACGAGAGATATTCCATATTCTCTCCCAGCCCCCCCTCAAACCAATCCTGGGAAATCAATAACGGCTTCACCTGAATCCTGGCATTGATCTCCAAGTAGGTGTTGGCCTCTGCCATGCGGAAGTTCCCCTTCTTAGGGTGTTCTACCTCATAGGCATTCAGCCCTTCATTCACGTTTATCTGGATCACATCGCCAATCCGGGTTATCGCCATATCGGACTCGTCGCTTAACAGCTTGCCACATCCATAAAGTCTGCTTCCTTTTTGAAAGTTTCCTGCAGACTCCATATCATCTCAATTTCTATGACTTTTCTATGCCTTTGGAATTTACAACAGATAGCCGGCTCATGGCGCGGCTCTTTAACAGCTTTGCTTGATAACAGATATGCAGAAGAAATATTCTCTGACAATAGAACCCTAGCGGTCCCGAATATCCTGAAAGTTGGTTGCCCACAGGCGCAGTACAGGCCCGGCATATACTGCCGATTTCCGTTCCGGTTTCCCCTGACCGCTTTTATCCTTGGAATCAGTCCTGTGCTTTGTAATTCCCCCACACAATCTCTTATAGTGTTGCCGTATAATTATTCATCCCTTTTGCAGTGTTTAGTTTATTTTAGCTTTTCTTTTGTATTTCGTCAACTGAAAATTTTATAAGTGTTAAAACTGCGCCGTATCCTCTTTTCTCCCCAAGAAAAAAGATGACCGGAGTCATCCTTTTTCTTTTCTCTTTTATCCTTTTTTCTCCCTTGTCCCTCTGTTCCATCCCTTTCCTGCCGGCTGCCTGTCCTGCTTCCTGTATGGTTTCGGCGCTCCTGCAGGCGAAAATGCAGACAGGCAGCCAGGCATTTCGCCTAATTTTCCGTGTAGGTAGACACCACCTCATCTATTTTGTCCACCCAGTCCGCATAGCGGCTCTGATCGTCCGTACGATCTATACAGCATACCAGCACCGGAGTCTCGCTTCCTGCTATGCCGTACGCTACAAGTGGATAGGTGTATTCATACTTCGAATCACCCAAATCAATAACTGCAGTCACTTGTCCCGTAAATTTAGTCATTTCAAAACCGTTTATCGTTGTAGTCTCCAAAACTTCCGCTTCCGGAATTACTTCTGAAAGCCCTTCTCCGGAAAAAAACTGGTGCTCCAGAAGAGGGCTCAGCACCTGGAAAATATCTGCCGAGGAATGGTACTGGCTCATGTCAATCAGCTCCTGTTCCTCCTCTGCTCCCACATCCCCGGAATACTGGGTTACAAACACATTCAGGCAGGCCGCTCTATCAAACTGGTTTCCATACGCTTCCTTTGAGACATGTCCGTATCCTTTTGCTGCATTTGAGTCGTCTGGCAATCTTATAGAAAACTTGAAATTATTCTCTGTATACAAATAGTCCAGCCCCTCCGGATAATCCGCTTCCTCCTCTGCCTCCCCGGAAGCCTGCGCATCTGTCTCCGTCGTTACAGCGCTTCCTCCCTGTACAGCCGATGTCTGGCCTTCCTCCGTTCCCTGGCAGGCGCTCAGGCTCCCAGCCAGCAGTATCGTTCCCAGTAACAATAATCCTTTTTTCTTCATTTTTTTCTCCCTTATTCTTTTTTAATATCCTGCAATCGTATGGTAATCATACGAGAGATATTCCATATTCTCTCCCAGCCACCCCTCAAACCAGTCCTGGGAAATCAGTAGCGGTTTCACCTGAATCCTGGCATTGATCTCCAAATAGGTGTTGGCCTCTGCCATGCGGAAGTTCCCCTTCTTAGGGTGTTCTACTTCATAGGCATTCAGTCCTTCATTCACATTGATCTGAATCACATCGCCAATCCGGGTTACCGCCATATCGGACTCGTCGCTTAACAGCTTGATAATAAGAAATACCCTTAAGTAGTCCTCATAACCCATATTAAAAGCACCGCTCAATGCTGAGGAGGAGGTTTTCCCTATTCCTTTTGCTTGGTTTCCTATAGAGGTCGATGGAAAATATGTATCCAGTTGACTGTTAATCGCCTCTGATATTTTTTCCGTGGCATTGTCTACTCGGGACTGTAAAGCTTCATTGATCGTTCCTCGTAAACGTTCAGCAATTTCCACAGAAATTGTTTCAACAGCTGCATTAACCTGATCCTTCACCCCTTCAATAGCCTCCTCAGTGGATTTAGACACCTGCCTCATAAAATCCGTATAGTTTTGCGCCAGCGCCTCCTTGTCCAAATCTATCCGCCGGAGTTCCTCCTCCAATGCCTCAAAATGCAGATCAATGCTTCCTCCATCTGCAAGCATCCCTCTAAGCTGACCCATCAAATCATTTTTCAAAAGTTCCGCCGCCGCTCCCTCCATGCCGCTTTCAGCCAGATACGCCGATACGCTCTCCTCGCACCGAGACAATAGCTCCTGCCTGCTGTACGCCGTCCCCTTTGTAAGCATCTCCTGATAGTACATTTCCAGAGAAGTGTTAAAGCACTGGGTCACCGCATCTACACTGCCGTTTACTGCATTGTTAACCATTTGAGTAACATCTGTTCCTATTCTCCCAGTAATATCTCCCACGTTTTCCGTCGTATAATCCAATGCTTCCTGAATAGATGTATTTATTTCAGTAACCACCTCTTCCCCGGCATTCTTCACCTCCTCCGCCACGTAATCCTTGGCCAGGTCCACCATTCCGCCCAAACTAAATTTCCAGGTCTCATCGCTCTTGACCAGCTCCACCTTTTTCCCATCCATAATCCGCTCCAGATCATAGTTGGATTCCGCAAGCGCCAGGCAGAGCTTCATCACCGTCTGGGCCACCTGGTAGGGAAACATACCCCCGGTGGCGGCCTGAATGGACATGGCCGGAGGCAGCGTCTGGTAGTCGATCTCACTGTCTGTCAGGGCATATACCATGTTAAACATCAGGCGGATGGCAAAGATATTGGCCTTGGCCTGATTTACATTGATTTCCGGCCCCGCCCCTTCCTTTACCGTAAACCAGAGAAACTTTGTTTCGTTCTGTCCCTTGCTTCCGTAAAGGATATATTCGATCTCACAGCCAAACATGGCGTTGTTTTCCGCATTGATCTCCACATTGCTGTAGGTCTGGCGGGGATAATCCTTGCTTCCTTCAGGAAAGTTATCCGTCCCCTCCGTATAGGCCACCCAGTCCATATAGGAGGAAAAATCATTCAGCACATATTCCGTCACCAGCAGAGAATCCACTGCGTTTTCCGGATTCAGATTGCCCAGAGCCTGGAATATCTCCTGGAAGGTACTGGCCGCATTATTGAAAAAGTCAAACAGACCGCCGTCGTCCTCCTTGCCTATGGCTCCCTCTCCGCTTGTGCCGTCGGAGGGAACCTCCGTAAAGAGACCCATGTCATAAGAAAAGGTTGTGCTGTTTACATTGTCCTCCTCCGCGCTGTCCTGGGCCTGCTCCTGAAAATCCTTGATACTGTCCTCCGTAGGCTGTGAGGAATCAACGTCAGCGGAGGCACTGAATACGGTGATGAGATAAAAATAAAACGCAGGAATATTATAAAGATTGCCGTCCGCAGTGGTCACTCCCTTTTCTCCCACCTTTTTCAAATAGCAGGTGCTTGTGGTGTTATATTTATTGTATAAATTCCCCGGATCGCTGCATACGTTAAACAGCACGCTTTGGGCAAACTGATTTTCATAGGCTGTATCAAACGCAGCGGCCTCCCGACCCAGATAACTTGTCTCCGGATCGGCTGCGCTGTAAGCGTTGAGGGTCCCGCTTCCTCTGTAGGCCTTTGTCAGCTGTTCCAAAAGACGCTCTGTTTTGTCCACGGTCATCACCTTGTAATAGGATTCCTTTACAAGGCTTACGCCTGAGAGCTTTATGGATTCTATGGCCTTGAGTACGCCCACAGGATTTCCTTCGCTTGACATATAGTTGATTCCCGCCTGAATCTGTTCAGTGATTTCTTTCAGATCCTCAGTATTAAACTGATTTGCGATCTCTTCGATGGAAGCCTGCATGGAGGCGGAAAACTCATCCTGTCCGGCACTCTCCAGATAATTATCCTGATAGTTTCTAATTTTCCTCTCTGCGGCTACTGTAGCTTCTTGGAGCTTCTCCATCTGAGCTTGGACATCGTTTATGGAATCTATGGCATTTTCCGCCAGTGTCCCGCTGTGGGAATCCAGCCAGTTAAAGGAAAAATGCCATCCGTCGGTGAGCTCTGAGGCGCTTTCTGCCACCGGGCACAGAAGATTGTTCAGCTTGCACAGGGTTTCCCGCAGCAGTCTGTCATATTTCTTATAATTATTTTCATAGGTTTCCATAGCGGAAGCGTACTTTGCGCTGGTATCGCTGAATGCCTTGATTCTTCCTGTCAGGGACTCCCGCAAAGCGTCCTTGGCGCCCTCAAATTCCTCTTTCTTCTCGTTGTCATAGCCACTTTTCTGGGAGGCGATCTGGGATTGCACCGCCTCGTTATAGGCTTCCTCCGTCTCATAGTCCGCCGGATCGATGTCTGAGGTGTCATATACGCTGTCGGGATATTCGTAGGGCTCCATGGCGGCCTGGTCAATGGCCAGAATGCAGGACTTCATCTCCCGCAGCTTTTCTCCGAAGGCTTCATACTCCCCTATGGCCGCTTCCAGCCTTTTAGGATTGGTGCCGGACGCCGTATTCCAGGGGTTTTCCATGGTCATTTCAGAATACGCCCCATATTGCGCCACTTTATTCTTGTGCTTCTGCAGGGTTCCTGCCTCTATGGTTTTGGCGCTTTCCTCCGCCTCGCCAAAATGCTCCTCTATTTCGTCCAGCTTTTTGTTCCTTCCCCAGGAGCTGGCAGAAATACTCTTCCTTTGTCCATTTGCCACCTGGAACAATTCCCCGTTGCCGTCAATATAAATCACCCCGTCATAAGCGCATTCGTATTCTCCCGCATTGATGCTTTTGCAGGTCAGAAATCCTGGGGCCTCCACATTGAAGAGAATAGAATGGCACAGCTTCATCGCTCCTTCCACATCGTCAAAGCTGAATTCATCTGCTGCCGCCTTGTCCAATGCTTTTTGGAATTCTGCCACCTGATCGTCATATTTGCCGATGTTTTCATACATCTTTTTCAATTCCCTGTTGGTATCCTCCAGCGTTTCGTCCACAGCGGTTTTAGCCTTCATGACCTCGCTTTGTCCCTCCACCTTTTTAAAGGCTCCCAGGGTGTCCAGGCTGCTCAGCGCCGCATTGACGGGGGCCCGGTACTTGGCATATTCCACAATCTGTGAACGCAATACGTCGGGATTTGCAAGAGAGCTGTCCTCCAAATAGGTAAATTCCGAGGAATCCTCCAGCGAAACGTTCACAAAGGGCGTAATGGCCGCATCATCGATACCCATGGCGTCATCCAGCACCTGGTTGATCCACTGCATCGTGTCGCTGTCCCAGCTTGCAGCGTCGATGAGCCCGTTCGCCTTCAGAGAATTCTGAAAATAAGCCTGGACGTTTTCCTTTAATGCCTGCTGCGGATCGTCCGCGCTCTGGGACATGGCAAAAAGTCCGTATACATCCTTAAGCACCGTGTCATAATTGGCCAGCGCCCCGTTGGCCGCCAGCTCCCCGGCGCTTTCCACCATGCCCTTAGATAAAGCATATGCGGCACTGTCCACTAAAATGCTTGTAAACAGTAAAATTGGTACTAAAACAATAGATAAAAATACAGTAATAGAGCCCCTTTTACGTTGAAATAATTTCAATGTCCTCTCACCCCCTCTCATTCCTTCTGCTTTCTGCGAAACAGCGTGAAATAGCTTGCCGCTACCGCCAAAGCTGCCAGGGCGCCCACACTTCCAAAGAACAAGGGCGTATTCTGGTAATACTGTACAAACAGATTGCTGGTTATCAGAAAGTCCGATGTCTGCGCCTCTGCCACATTCCCTGCTCTGTCAACTGCGCTTACCACAATGCTTTGTCTGCTGTTTAAGCTGCCTATAGTCACGGATACCGTTCCACCGGCTTGTACAATTTCCTCTTTTGTGTAGCTTTGGTATGCTGCGCTTCCGGAATTCAGGTAGATTTTCATGGCGTCCAGCTCCATATTATCCTTTACGTCAATGGTCACCAAACGTTCCTCCGCCATATACTGTCTTTCATCCTCGATCCCGGCAATGGTTACCACAGGAGCGGTTTTATCCACCACAAACTCTATGGTCTTATCCTTGATCCTGTTATCAGAGGCATTCTCTGCCCGGTCCTCGGAGTAGATCACCACATTGTAGACGCCCTCTTCCTCAAAATTATCCCTCTCAAGCTGGTAAACATACTGCTTCCATCCCAGGGCGTCTCCCGTTTCCCGTACCGTGTAGTCTCTTCCTTCCTCCAGTTCCCTCTTTTCTCCGTTTAGCAGAAGATAGATTTCCCTGAATTCCAGCGTGTCCACATTGGTCTCTGTAATTACCAGACCCTTGCTTTCATTGGTATAATACTTCTCTAACAGCGCTCTTGTGTCTCCGTCAAACTGATAGGTGGAGCCAAAGCGATTGACAGAAAACACAATTTCCTGTTCTATGGTGTGTCCCGCCAGGTCTGAGAGGGAAACAGTGAGCGTATACATATCATCGATGCTCTCCTCATGTGCAAAGTCCCCATAGGCGATTCTTCTGCCGTTCGGAATGGAGGTCTCCGTTCTCTGGTAACCAACCGCGCCGTTTTCATAGCCCGTCAGAGTAATCTGTACCGACTCCCCGTCCAGATTGGTGTCGGAATATTCAATCACGGGCATTACCTCCGCCTTATTGGCTGAAAAAGGCTCCACCCCTGATATGGTCAGCTCCGGCTCTGTCAGATCCACCACAAAATTCTGGGTCTCAAACACCGCAGCCTCATTTCCCGCCAGATCCGTATACTGGATATCGAGGGTATACTCTCCATCGGTATCAAAGTAAACAGAGGAAGTGTGCTCATCCCCGTTATCCCGGAAGGCTCCCGGCGAAGGAGCCGAAAGCTCTCTTCCGTCGTCCATGGCCGATACGGAAACAGTTACATCCGACGCCTGAAAATTATGCTCCGTTATCCTTATGGAAGCTGTCCTGGGCTGGCTGTAGTAACGCTCATTTGTGCTGTCGTTGTTGTCATAGGTCACCTCTATCACAGGCGCCGTGCGGTCTATGGTAAAGGACTCTGTGGAATACTCCACTGTATTTCCTGCATAGTCCGTAAACCGAAAGCCGAAGGTATAATCTCCATCCTCCTCAAAGGTCACCGTTGCCGTATGCGTGACCGCGTTGTCGTTTCCTGTGCTGTTGTCATTGGTAAAGCTGCTGATGACCGGCTGGGTTCCCTCTGAATTGGTAATTTCCCACACCACATCCGAGGAAGAAAAATTTCTCTCCGTAATGGTTACTGTGGCCACTCTCACATCCTTGTAATACTTCCCGTTATAGACCGGAATATCGTTGAATGTCACTTCCGCTGTGGGAGCCGTCACATCAATGCCAAAACTTTCGCTGACTGCCGTCCGCAAATAGCCTGTGTTGGAAACCGCCGACATCTCCACACTGATGTCATTTCTGTCATTCTCCTGTCCTACGGGAAAATATCCGGTGTGCGTGAAATTTCTTATAATCTCTGCACCAGAGCCATTTGTAGGGCTTATATCTGGTTCGCGGATAATCCCTGCAGGCTGGCCGTCTCCTCCATCTGCCGTTCCAGCTGTGCCGTTTACATTGTTTTTTACGTTCCACTGATAGCTGCCGTCCATGCTCTGGTTGGCAGCCGCCCCCGGCATTGCGTCGCTTCCCATTGAAAAGCTGCCGCCCCTGGGCGTAATTCTCACATATCTAAGCCCCGCATAGTCCTCTCGGGCATTTACCGTAAAGCTTACCCTGTCAATACCTGCGTTGTAATAATTCACACCGCCCACCTGTCTGCTGGGAGCGGTATTTATGGTAATCCCCCCAAAGGAGCTGCTGTCAGACACACTCTGTCCTTCCATGATGCAGTCCCGGGAAAATTCCCTTCTGCCGCCGCTAAAGTCATATACAGAGGCCTGAAGCGTTCCCGTACAGGCTGTGTCCGATTCCATGGGAATGGTAAATTCAAAGGTATGGCTGAAGCTCTGTGCGGGCGTCGTTTCCCGTATTTCCTTTACCGTTACGGGATTTCCCCCATCGTTGCAGGAAAATGTTCCTTCCAAGCCTTTTACACCAGAAATCTCATCCCGAACCGTTACGGATACCACTACCTTTTTCTTGGAAAACAGATAGCCCATATCTCCGTAGCGGATAAAGTCCAAAAAGCCGCTGTCCTCTGCCCTGTATTCCACATCCGCCTCCGGAGGGGTCGTGTCATATACGGTCTGCCTCACCGGGATTTCCCTGGCTTTGTTTCCTGCCAGGTCTATGTAGGTGACTCCCAGCTCATAATTTCCTTCCTCCTGAATGGGAATGGTCAATTCATAGCTTCCATCCGCTCTGTAATCCGGCTCATACGCCGCCACATTGGCCGCTGCGGCCAATTCCTCCAGGACTGCGTACTGCTTTTCTCCCTGGCTGTCATATTTCCAGCTTTTCAGCCGGATTCCCCACTCTCCGGTCCCTCCTTTCGTTACCCATTCTGTAAGCTCCAAAGCCCGGAAGTTGGTCTCCTGCACGCGGACTGACACCTGGTATGGCGCGTCATAGAAGGCAGTTCCTCCCAGATTCTCCACCGCCGTGTCCGAATAAACCGCCTCCACCACCGGGGCAATGGTATCAATCACAAACACAGGACTTGTATAGCTGCCGGAAAGAGGGTCAAAGGCTCCTTTATAAAAAGCCTCTGCCTGTCCAGGTTCCTTTGTAAGTTCCATCACATTTCCTGCCTTGTCCGTATAGGAAAGCACAAAGCAGTATTCCCCGTCATCCAAATGATCAATGCCTGCCAAAAGGGAAAAATAGAGCACACCCTTTTCCTGAGAAAGAGTCATATCCCGTTCCAGGGCAAAGCTGTCCCTAGGCCCCTGCCTGCGGTACAGCTTTACGGAAATATCCTGAATGTCCAGATTGGCCTCTCCTATCTCTATCCCCACTGTAACCGCACTGTTATAATAAAGCCTGCTGTTTTCGTCAGCTACCCTTTCTATTGTGGCAAGCCTTGCATCTGTCACCTGAAAGGGACTGTTCCAGGTAATGCTGGTAAGAACCGGCTTTGCGTGATCTATCACCAGCCGTTTTTCCATGGTATAGACGCCGTTTTCCAGCTTCCCCGCCGCCATATCATCCGCCGCCTGAAAATCTTCCCCAAGCTTTATAACGTTTCCACCGTTATCCTTATACTTTACTGCAAAATAATAGCTGCCGTCTTCTGTTCCTCCCGCTTCCGAAAAGCCGTCAAAGGAAAAGCTGCACAAAACCTTATCCCCAGTCCCATAGGCCAGACCCAGCTCCGGCTTCCACGAGGACACCGGTTTTGGCTCGCCCGTCCGGTACAGCTCCACCGTAAGATTTTCCTCTGCAAAATAGGAATCCGTAATGGCAAAGCTCACTTCGATGTCGCTTCCCCCGGAATAAGCCGGCACATATCCCTTTTCGTCAATCAGAAGAATCTCTCCTGCCAGAGCCCTGATCTCAAAGCTGTCAAGGGCAGGATTCACACCGTCTACAATCATCTTTTGAGAGAGAAACACACCTTCCTCCACCGTATATTTCTCCGACTCTAAAGGGTTTCCGGAAGGGTCTTTATAGGTCAGGCGAATCTGGTAAATCGTCTCCTTTTCCGATACCATAGGAAGGGTGATTTTTGCAGCATAAACATCTGCCTTTTCATCACTTTTCTCCCACTCGGCATCTAAGTCCTCCCAGACTCCGTCGATACACAATTCTGTTTTCAGGCTGTCGCCCTGTTCAAAAAAGTGTTCCTCTATCTCCAGCACAATCTGCGCCTGAGAGCCATAATAATAACTTCCCTCCCAAAGCTTACCGCTTCCCTGGGGACAGTAATCCACATTTGTAAGCTTCGGGGTCGTGGTATCCAGGACCAGAACCGTGTCATCCTCCTTCTGGGTGTTATCAGCCAGAAAAATCTTGATGCCATCCTCCTGTGACCTCACGTTCCCAGCCTTGTCCTTGATCTGCGTCACCTCAAGAGTATCCTCCAGCTGCTGGTTTTTCCCTATGGTGACGGTTCCCTCCAATATCTCGTACAGGTCGGACAGCTGGTAGCCGTCCGATTCTTCTTTAAAGCTTCCGTCTATCAGAGCCGCCACACCCTTTGTGGGCGTAAGCTGCACTTCCTTTCCGCCCAGCTTCGCCGTAACACAGTCAATGCCGGCGTAATCCTCTTTCCCGATTACGTCTGCTGCGCTGCTTTGATCCTGGACGTACATGGTGATCTTCAGTTCTTCCTTTCCAAACAATTTCAGGAGTGAAAATCCATCCTTCGCCTCATAACGCACATACACAGTTTCTGCGGGACTGCTTTTGTCGATCTTCACCGTCTTTGTCACTGCATCGCCCACATTTCCCGCCTGATCCTGTGCATAAAGCCTGACCTCAAAGCTTCCTTCCCTTGTAATCTTCACAGCAGGCTCAGAAACCGCTAAATCTACAGTACCCTTTTCCGTGGCCGTACTTTCCCCCTGACGGTAGATTTCATAATATAGCTTGTCGAGCCCCGATCCGTTTTCCTCCTCTGTCACCTCTGCCCGCAGGATTACGTCCTCGCTGCTCCATCCAGTCTGGTTCCAGGAGCAGGCCGTCTCAGGCCCCTTTACATCATTTTTTAAGGAAATGACCTGTTGTGCACAACGGCCGGATTTATCGTAGACCTTCAGCTTAATCTCCAGATTCCCGCTTGCCTCAGGCTTCGGCACTGAAATCTTCCAGTCTGCAGTATTTCCCGGGCTTGCAGGTGCAGGCTCCGTCTGCTCCTCTCCGCCGTCCACGCTATAGATCAAATGAGACAGCGCCAGATTGTCTCCTGCCGTCACCTCGATCTGCACATTTCCCTCTGTTTCATAATCCTGCAGACTGCAGATATAACCGTCTTCTCCAAGCGTCTGCTGCGTGCCTCCCACCAGCAGTCTTACAGACTGAATTTTAGGATTTTCGTTATCCTTCATTACAGTAAAGCAGAGCGGCTCTGCATTATTTCCTGCATTGTCTGCTGCGTTCAGCTCATAGCTGTAGATGCCATCCTCCAGGTCTGCGCCGCCCGCCTCATAGCTTGCTGACTGTCTATAGTGGGTATTATCCGGGTTTTCTCCCAAAAAGGTTTCCTCGGTTCCATCCCGTTTTATTTCAAAGGAAGCCAGCCCGCTGGAATAAACAGAAGTATCATCCTCTGCCGTCATCTCCAGCACAAAGGAAGCATCATCTGTCAGAGAAATCACATCTCCAGATTTGACAGACGCCTTTCCGCCATCCTTATCATAGGTGATTTCCAGCTCAGGCGCCTGGGTATCTCCTGGGATTTCTACTTTGTACTCCGTCTCATGTCCAAAATAATCTTCTGCAAAAAAGATATATTCTCTGGCTTCTTTACATTCTGTATGAAGAAGCCCTGCCTCCGGATACTCTTTCTTCTCACCGTCCCCTTCTGCCTGATAAAAAAGCTTCACTTCCCCAACGCCGCTGTCCCTTACATCCGTAAGAGCGATGGTTCGCTTTGTGGGGTTCTGCGCATCCTGGTTTATCAGTATATTAGTCTGCCCAAGCTCCGGTCCAGTTGTGTCAAGGGCAATCAAATAGCTCTCTTCTTTGCCGGAATCATCTGAAAAAACAACCTTTTGGGACTGTTTTGTCAATCCTTCGGTCAAGGGAAGCTCTTCGTTCTCCCCATTCTCAAGGCGGTAATAGGTCATATTTCCACACAACAGCGAGTAATCCCCACTGCTCACATACAAAATATCCTGATTCGCCTCTTCCTTGCCGCGGGGCAGCTGGGACACCTGTGTGTCTCCTGTCATTTTGGCTTCATTTCCGTACGTCTGTACAGACAGTGCGTTGGAGCCGGAGACAGAGTCATCCTCCTGCTTCTCCTCCTGCCCATTGCCGGAGGATACCTGCTGTGAATCGCGATTTCCACTCTGTGCCAGAGCCACCGGCATCACAGGCCACTGGATGCAGCTTACAGCAAGGAAGAATGCCATTGCCGCAGCGATGGAAGCTTTTCGTTTTTTTCCAAGCATCATTGCCTTTATCATTGTCTTTCCCCTTAAACTCTCTCTTGTGTATGAATATCCATGATTTCTTCCAGTATCTGCATGCCCTCTCCTGCGCTGTCAGGCCTAGAGGTTTGCAGATTCTCTGTCACTCCAAAGCCGCTTAGCACCATGGTATGCTCAGAAGCCGGCATGGCAGAGGACATGGTCTCAGATTTTGACGGCATCGTCAGCACAGGCGGTGTTTCAGCAGGGACCGCCGCCATTTCACGGGATTTGCGCGCTTCTTTTATGACACTCCCCTTTTTAAGGGCCTTCATGGCATTTCTTCCGCTTAAAATGCCCACCGCTTCCCATATCCTCCATTTAAACGCCAGAAAAACCGTAACGCCGCCAAAAATAAGCAGAAAAAGCAGGCACACCAGATAAACAGTATGGTAAATCTGCATTAATTGTTCCAATCTTTCCATATGCCCTTTATTCCTCCGATTTTACAGTATCCGCTTCACTGATGCCGCCGGCATTCTGATAAGCAGAAGCAGTATCTATGGTTCTTTTGGCAATGGCGCCCCTTTCCTCCACCTTCGCAAGCAGCGCTTCTGTATTTTCCCTGCTTTCCACCAGCGCCGCCTTGGACAAGAGGCTGTCGATCTCTTCCTCCAGCGCCTCTGCAGAGATGCCGTTTTTCAAAAGCCCCACCGCATTGCTGTCAATTTGATATAAAATTTCGCTGTACAGGGTAAGCAGGGTCACATCGTTTCCCAAATCGCTTCCCTGATTGTCTCCAAGCAGCGTAAGGTCCTCCCACAGCTCTGCGTAGGTGGAGGCGTCTTTTTCCCCGGTAATGTCCACCGTTCCCAGCGTCTCATAGTATCCTCCGATACGACTGTAAATCTCCGCCCTCTTTGTTTTTCTCTCCTCCTCCTGTCCCAGCTCCAGCACA
Source organism: Candidatus Acetatifactor stercoripullorum (assembly GCF_944382095.1). Taxonomy (NCBI): domain Bacteria; kingdom Bacillati; phylum Bacillota; class Clostridia; order Lachnospirales; family Lachnospiraceae; genus Acetatifactor; species Candidatus Acetatifactor stercoripullorum. Next base: position 53,554 of record NZ_CALWMU010000001.1, on the reverse strand, counting down.
TGGTCAAACCACTTCTTCGCCTCTGTTTTGGCGATTTTAATGCTTCCGTCGTAGTAGAAAAAATAGGCATTTCCCATTTCAAAGGAAAACTCGGAATACCCTTTTGGATTTGTCTTAAACACACTTTCGTTTGTGGTGTTTTCAGAGGTCGTTCCATACAGGATACTGCTCATGGCGATATCATCCTCTGTGCTGTAAACACCGTCCGACGTCAAATAGGAGATCAAGGACAGATACGCTCTTTCGTCACTTGGATTCAAATTCACCGCATTGCGGTAGCCTTCCAGCTTTTTTTCCTGATCTGCGGAAGAATACTCCTCTGCCTGAGCCAGATATACGTCATAGCTGGAATTACGGGTTTTACTCTCCATTACAAAGCCGTAGACGGCCCCTGATGCCATGAGCACACACAGCCCTGACATAACGCCCAAAAGTCTTACCCTGTTTTTCAGCATTCTTCGATAGGAATGCTCCAGCTCCTCGTAATGCTCCAGCGCGTAATACACCTCTTCGCAGGATTGGTAGCGGTCCTGGGGATTCAGCATGGTACAGCGCAGAATAATATCCTCAAGTCCGCTGGAAAGATTCGGATTTATCTGCCGGATAGGACGCATTTCCGAGGGTCTTGGCTCTATGCCTGTGACCAGATGATAAAGGGTGGTGCCAAGGCAGTAGATATCCGTTCTCGCATCTGTCTGTCCGTTGCCGCCCCACTGCTCCGGCGCGGCATACCCGGGCGTCCCCAGGCAGACGGTATCCGAGCTTTTGGCCGACTGCTTAAATTCCCTGGCCGCTCCAAAATCAATCAGCGTAATCTCTCCGTTTGTCTTAAGCATGATGTTTCCCGGTTTTAAATCCCGATAGATAATAGGCGGGTCGCATTTGTGAAGGTAGCTTAGCACATCACAGAGCTGTTTTGCCCACTCGATCACCGCCTTCTCCGGACAGGGACCGTTCTCCAGATAGTTGTCCAGAGATTTCCCGTCCACAAAGTCCATGACAATCAGAAAGGAATCCTCCTGATTGATTACATCTACAATGCTTGGCAGATACTTGTGCCGCAGCTTTTTCATCAGATCAATTTCCACCATGAGGCTGTTCTTGAAAATTGTCTGTGTATCCGGGTCCTTGTCCTCCTTTTTCACTTCCTTTACCGCCCAGGTTTTATTGGCGGACTCGTTCATGGCAAGATAGACGTTTCCAGACCCTCCCTCACCGATTTTATTCAAAATTTTATACTTTCCATCTACATAAGAACCGATTTCCAGCATTTAATCATCCCTCCCTGTAAGACCGGGCAGCCAGAACCGTAATGTTATCCTCCTCGCCCCTGTCCATAGCAAGCTGCGTCAGCTCACGGCAGATATCTCCTATCTGTTGTGCCGTTGTAATGCGCCCCGGCTGAAAGCATTGAAAAATCTCTTCTTCCGTAAGGGTATGACGAAAGCCGTCCGAACACAAAAGATATACCGTATCTGTCCCTACAGATCCCATGCGAAACTGGGGTTCTATCACCTCGGACGCACCCACACACTGCAGCAGCACATTCCTGCGGCTGTCTGTTTCCGCTTCCCGGGGCCCAAGTCTCCCCTCCTGCACCTCTCTGGCAACCAGAGTATGATCATCCGTGAGCTGGGAAAAGCCTCCGCCTATCTCATAAATTCTGGAATCTCCTATATGTACAATATAATAATAGTCACCGGCCGAAAGAAAGGCGCTGACAGTGGAACCCATATGAATGCCCCTGGCTCTTCCATAGGCCGCAATTTTACGGTTTTCCCGCTCAAGCAGCTGCTTTAAGCTCACCTCAATGGCTCCGTCCCGGTATTGATAGGGCTTTTCCTGCCAGATTTGCGTAAGCTCCTCCCGAAACCATTCGGAAAAAGCTCTTATGAGCTCAGCGCTTGCCACCTCTCCCTTGTCCAAGCCTCCCATGCCGTCGCAGACCACATACAGGTAAAATGAGGTTTCTCCTATCCTTCCTCTCTCTATCAGCAGCGAATCCTGGTTTTTCTCCTTTACAGCCCCCGGATGCGAGCAGAACGAATGTATAAATTCCATATCTCCTTTGTCCTTTCTCCACGCTTACATCAGATGGAATTCAAATTCCTCATTGGCCAGCTGGAATTTCATTCCGTCCGCAAGGGGTATCTCTTCATTGGGAGCCGCCATTCTGCCGTCTGCAAAGGTATGATTGGTGGAATTGTTGTCCACCAGCACAAAGCCCTGGCCCTTACGCCTGATATCCGCATGGCTTCGGCTGACCGCTCTGTTGTCTGCAACAGAAAAATCCGTGTAGGATGGATCGCTTCCGATTTTCATTACATCCCCATTCAGAAAAACCTTTTGTCCGTTTTTTACCCGAAGCACATAGGGAACAGGCTGTGGGGCCGGTGCATTCTGCCCATTCAGCACTACGGTACCTGCGCTTTTGTTGCCTGCATTCAGGACCACCGTCCCTCCAAAGGAGGCCTTCTGTTTTTCATAGGAGGGCGCCGTATAAGAGGTGCCAATGCCGCCGAAATCCTTTTCCCTATCCGTTTTTTCCTGCACAGCTCCAGGCACAGCCGGAGAAAAAGGCACCGAAGGAGAGGCAGCGCCGATACCAGGAACCGTTCCTGTACTTCTGCCCGGCAAGGAGATACCCCCTGCCTTTTCCGCCTTCTGCTTGGGCGGTGTCTTGGATTTATCGCTCTTTTTCCCGAATAAGGAAAAGCCAATTCCCTTTTTGGGCTGTGCGGAGGATTTTTCTTTTCCACGCTGTACAGGAGCAGATATGGGATTGCTCTGAGCTGCTGCCGACTCTGCTTCCCTTCTTGCTCCTCCAGGCAAAGGAGGCGAGGGAATCGGAGGCGTTGGCTGGGAGAGCTTCTGCTCTGTGGGCTTTTGCTCTGTGGGCGTTGGCACTGGGGGCTTTTGTTCTGCGGGCGTTGGCTCTGGAGCCTCCTTTGTCTCTCCTCTCTCCAGCTGACGCAGCATTGTGAGGAAATCCTCCACACTGAACATAGTATTGGAGTTAAAGTACCCCAGCAGTCTTGCAACGTAATCACAGTTTTCACTTACGTCAAACTGTACTCCTAAGACCAGCTCCTTAAAGAAATGCTCCAGATTCGCCGCTTCCCCATTTTCCCGCTCAATAGGCAGACAGACCATCTGCGCTGCAGCCGTGCTCACGTCTACAAAGATATATTCCTTGTCAAACACCAGAAAAGAAGGCTCTATCATATACTCCCGGGCATTGACCACAGCCGAAGCAATGCTTTTCATCACCCCCAGGAGTCTTTTTTTGTTTACAATTCCATTGAAATACTGTTCCAGGCTGATTCTTGAGGACACATTGTATTTTAAAAATCTGTCGCTGTCCATTTGGCTGTAGGTAAGGGGCAGCACGCCTTCGATCTTGTTATTCCGCATCATTCCCATTGTCAGAGAATCCAGCCTCTGTTCCTCCTCCATCCGGTACACCAGAAGTGTTCCTGTCCCCTGTACTTCAAATTCAAACTGCATATCCCTTTCCTCCACTGCGCTTATTGTTCAATGATCAGCATATACCACAGTCCGTCCTGCTTTACCGGAGCGGTACTGCCGTTTAAATGCTTCACCGCTTCAAACTGCGGTTCTATCACCATGCGGTCTGCGCTGCTGATAAATCCCCATTTTCCATCTACCAAAACTGCTCCCAGCTGTTCTCCAAAGGACATGGCGTCCTCATACTTCGGTTCAATGACCCATCTGTTTTCCGTGTCAACAAATCCCCACAGGCCGTTCTGCTTTACTGCAGCGTAGCCTCCTCTGTTAAAGGGCTTTGCATCCTCAAAAACATTCTCTCCCACAGGCTCGCCTTCGGTATCCACCATCCTGTAACCGTCCTGTCCCTTGACAAATATTCTGCCTGCAAAGCTGCAGAATTTGTCCTCATCCAGCTTGATATCACTGTAATATTCCTCTCCGATCCGGTTCAGACTGCTGTCCACAAGCGTCCATCCCTCCGCCATCCGCACTGCAGCTACGCCATTGTTAAAGTTTGAGCCGTCCAGCAGTTCCCCCAAAACCAGGCGAAACTGTCTGTCCACATAGCCATAGGCGTTTCCATACTGCACCAGAGCCAGGCCGCCCGAAAAGGACCAGGTTTTATCATATGTGTCCGTGGTGTCCAGATATTTTAAGCCCGTGTCATCCATAAAATTCGCACGGCCATCCACCGTCACACCCAGCAAATCTCCAAAATCCGGGGACGCATCCTCCAAATCCGTAAACTTCATTCTTTTACATATAGTGGACAAAAAGAAGGTTTCCGTCTCCGTCACCGCCACGTGGCTGCCATTATAGACGTCGCTTAAGTCCTGATACCCAGAACCTTCCAGGATAAAGCGGAATTTACATTGAAAATACTGCTCTGTCATTTCCTCGTCCCATCCGTGAACAGCAGCACAGTCCTCCAGGTAAGATACACAGACGGAATAATCTCCCGCATCAAAATAATGCTTTATAATTTTTTGATAAATTTCCTTTTCCTGGGGATACTTTTGAACGCAGACATCCAGCGTCTCATAAGCATCCTCCTCTTTTCCAGCCAATTCATAAACCTCTGCAAGCCTGGAATAATTTTCTACCGCAGGCTCCAGCTCAACAATGGCTTTATAATAGTCGATGGCGGAGCCATAGGCCTCCAGGGCTATCTGTTCCTCGGCAAATTCCCTGTAGGCAGCAACCTGGGCGCTGTGATCCTCTGGCAGGGCAGACAGGATTCCTGTGACCCAGCAAAGTATTAACAATCCAACTATAGATACAGGTACTAAAAATTTTGGCATCGCTTTGCTCCTTTGTATTTCCTTACATTCCCATCATCAGCACAACCGTCATTCCTGCACAGGTAAAGGGGCCCAGGGGCATCATGGTCCGCTTATCTCCCTTCTTTAACAGAAGCACTAAAAGCCCGGCCAGAGCAGAAATAAAAATAGTAAAAAACAACAAACCAAAAACCACACTGATTCCCAGCATAAGTCCCAGCACCGCAAAAAGCTTGATGTCCCCCATCCCAATGCTTCCCCTGGAGATCACGGCACTTAAGGCAAATACACCGCCGCCTAAAAGAAGGCCGAAAAAATAATCCTTCAAAGAGATGACCGCCGGATAGGAGGCCGCAATAATCTCCAGCGCCATATACGCCAATGCCCCCAGCAGTCCTTGCAAAATCAGGCTGTTTGGTATGAGTCCCGTATAAAAATCCACAAATGCAACAATCAGAAGCCATTCCAAAACCATCGCCAGCTTCAGCGCATAAATCATCCGATCCTGATAATAAAAGAAGGAAAGAGACATGAGCCCAAGATTCAGCAGCGTTCCCAAAGCCACATAGATTCTCCTTTTGCAGTCTTTGGGAAACTTGCGCAAAACAGCCTCCTTTGACCCGGCCCCCGCTTCCGTCAATGCTTTACACTGTCGTTCCGCCAGCAGTCCGTATACGCATATCACAGCCACCATAATTGCAAACGCCATCTTCATCCCCCTCATTCTTCCGCCGGCTTACTGGCAGTATTGCCACCGGTTTTCACAAGCTCAATCTCAACAGAGGCAATCCCCTCCGGCAGCTCCTGCGAAAGCTCTGCCTTCAGAGCGTCTATCTCTGCCTGTATCAGCAGTGCGTCCTCATCCGATACGTTTTCCGGTATCATGATTGTATAAGAAAAGTGTATATCCTCCTTTGGCAGCTCATACCGGCCGCCGCCCTCCATTACGAAGGATTCCGGAAGCTCCATCTTTTCCAGAATATTTTGCCGTATCTTCATTTTGTCTACGCTGACTGCCCCGTTTTTCATATTGGATTTTACATACGGGTCTACGGTTCTGGCCGCATATAACGTATTATGGTCCTCATCAAAGCCGCTGTAGATAAACTCAGGAGGCTTGGCGCATATATAAGAGCCTGTTTCGCTCTTGCGTTCTTCATTAAACTGTTCGATCAGCACTCTGTTGCGGTTTAGTGCCCCGCTGTCCCATGCGCTTTCCTCAGTCTCTTCTGAAGGTTGTGTACTTTCCTGGGGCTCTTCCGGGGCAGACGCCTGAGGCAGCTCCTGGGAAGTTTTTGCGTCTCCTCCCAGCCATGCCCTGGTGGAAGCGCTCTGAGCCACCGGTATGGTGGCAAAATCCCCCAGCAGAGGAAACACATTGAGACGGTACATTGCCACCAGGTTGATGTCACAATAATTCATTCCCCCAAACAGCTCCGACGCCATAAAACTCATCCCGTCCAAACCGTCCTCGATGCCAAGACTTTCCAGATATGCGTCCGCATCGTCCACGCCTCCATAGGGCAGTGAATCGTCGCTGGCCTCTATGTGTTCCACGATCAGCGCCTCGGCCAAAAGGCCTGCCATCAGGTTTTTTGCACTGTCGTACCCCTCCCCGATTCCAAAGCTTGCCAGGGTCTTTACAAACTGCATGGGATTTCCCGCAATCCCCTGGAGGTCCTCCTTCACCAGCCCAGCATTGGCCTTTAACGCCTCCATCTCCGTCTGTCCGCTGTCCTTAATATCCTGCAGGTTCTTTATGGCGGCAGACACGTCTGAGCTTCCCGAGACAACGCCTTCCAGCTCCTGGCCGCCGTTGCCGATCAGCTCAAAGAGAGTTTCCGTATTGTTCAAGACACTGTCCACATTCTCAGCATAGCCGGTAAGAACTGCTCCTGAGCCTTCAGCGGACCCCTGAATTGCCACATCCATATCGTACATCCCCGTCAGATAATAGAGGTAGCTCATGTGGGAGATATCAATGGCCGCCAGATGCAGGGCGTTGTTTACCTTGGCCTGCACTCTGCATATGTTGATCAGACTGATGATGCTGATCATAAAAAATATGAATATCGTGAGGGAAAGAGTTGCTTCCACCGTGATGGACCCTCTCTCCCTTCTTTTCCTTCCCAGCATTCTCACTATTCCTCTCCTCCGCTCAGGGAACCTACAAAATTACCGATTTTCCGGAAAAATCCCTGTACCTTTTCCAGAAAGGAATCTGCGTTGAAATCCTCCATGATCTCAATCACCATATCTATGTTTCGGATTACCTCCGGCTCAGCAGACACTGTGGTGGTGGCCACGCCCTGCATCACATAGGTATCCTGAAAGCCCAGCATTCTTAAAAATGCCGGGAACTTATATTCTTCTGTTATTGTGACGGTAATGCTTTTGGTCAAAATACCCTCCAGCCCGCTTACGTGCACATTTGTCTCCGTAATCTCCTCCAGATAATCGCCGAAGGGAAACATACGGTTTGTCTGAATGGTGCTTACAGCTTTATCCGTAATTGCACTTTGAATCATTTTTTCCAGGCTTCCGCTTCCCTTTAAGAAACGGTAGGGATCGTTTTCAATTTCCTGCATTCCTCTTGTGCTTCTTTTATAGCCCACATAATCCTGGGCAGGATCAGCGCTTATGTCCGCCAAAACGGTAAATTTAGGGTCTGAATAATACCGCTGGGCAATCAGTATGGAACGATGGGCAGCCGCATCCAGGACTGCCCGTTCATTCAAAAAATACCCTGCGAACAAAAGAAACATCACCACAAAGAGACATAAGGGCAAAACCACTGTGTATTCCACAATAGCCGCCGCCCCTCGGCAGCTTCCAAGCTTATGTAATTGTCTTTTCTCCATGTGTCTCTGCTTCATTTGTATTCCCCGCAAGCTTTCGTTCCATTCTCTCTTTGCATCTCTTTTACACCGTCTGAAATACTGTTTTTCGGCCGTTCCTACGGTCCTGTTGTAATGGGCGTATTGGTCAGACCCTGGGAATTAGTATTGATATCCTTCCACATATTAGTTACCAATGTACCGATCTGATCCTTGAACAGCACCGCCAGCAAAACCACAATCGCAATCAGCACGATAGTCGCAATGATCTCAGAACCGCCTCTCTCCCTACGGAAAAAGTCTCTGATATCCTCCTTGAGATTGTCGCCCATGATTTTTGCAGCAATCATCAATGTACTCATACGCTCTCCCTCCTTTCCACAATTTATATTAAAATGAATTAATATCATTCATTTTCCTGAATAAAAGCGTTTCTAAAAGGAAATTCCGCTGAAAATCGGTATCATGATCATCAGCATAATCCCCAGAAACATAATACAGATGGGAAGCACCAGCTTAGAGGATGCCTGCTCTCCCTTGCGCCTTGCGGCCTGCTTCCTTTCATTCCAGCTGTCGTTGGCAAAGGAACGCAGAAACTCTACCAGCTCCTTGTTTCCCTTGGACAGATTCTGCACCAGAGTGGAGGCAAACTTTGTCACCGCCGGCACACTGCACCTTTTAGCAAAATTGATATAGGCATCAAACTCCGACACCCCGTTCTGCATCTCATACACAGCATTCTGCATCTCCTGATACAAAACGCTGTCCCCGGTGGTGCTGACTCTTCCCCAGGCCTCCTTCAAAATCATTCCGGCGTTTACCAAAAGGGCCAATTTTGACACCACGTCCGGAAATTCCATCATAATGCTCTGCTCCCGCTCTCCCACGATATCCGTGATCAGAGTGTGATAGTAATAGCCCACTCCGGCTCCGGCCAAAACGGCAAGTCCGGCCAGCAGAAGGGAATCAGCCATAAGCCCCACGGCCACACCTACAATTCCTACAAATACGGACACGGAAATTTTCTGCGTCAGATTGATACAATAATAGAACTGTCCGTTATTTTCCCCGTAAAACACTTTACAGTAACCGATATATTTTTTATCCATGCGTCCCGAATAGTTATAGTGAACCATTTCCAGCACCTGAAAGCCGAAAGGATACAGACATTTCATGGGATGCTTTTCATCGGGCAGCACCGCCAAAAGCTCTTTGAATTTTCCATTTCCTTTTCCCCAGATGGCCAGATAGGCGATTCCAGCCGCCGTGATCACCAAAAGAAGCAGAAAATAAACTGGTACAGCCATAAATACCTCCCCTTTATACCTTAATGGACAATATTTTCCGTCCGATCATATAAGCTGCGGCGAACATGATTACCGCAAGCGTGGTTGACATCCATCCTGTGAGGGAATTGAGATTTACAATGTCGCTGGCCATGCTTTTGAGCATCAGCACCAGGATAATGGGCATCACAAGCATCATATTCTGTTCGCTTGTTTTTGACGCAACCATGGTTTTGATTTCCAGCTCGATATCCATTTTGTCGGCGATAATCTGATAAGTATTGCGGATGACCTCCTTGATATTGCCTCCCTTGCGGTAGCAGGTTTCAAACACGTTGGCAAAGCTCAGGATATCCGAAATACCGCTTCTGTCTCCCAGATCAAGCAAAAGGGCCTCTATGGAAAGGTTATTGTGCAGGCCTGCGTTAATAATCCACAGCTCTCTTGCTATGTAGCTGTCCTCCGTATACTGGACCACCATATCCTTATAGGCGGAGGCAAAGGAATCCTGTACATTGGAGCCTGCCCCGATAGAGGTGGACAAGGCCTCCAGCATATCCTTAAACTGCAGCGTCAGGGCCTTTTTTCTCCGCTCTATATAATTTTTATGGTAAATGGGCTGGGCAGCCGCCCCACAGATTATCCCGGCCGCACAGGTCAGAATGACATTTTCGTAAAAAATGTATCCCACAATGCCTCCTGCCAGAAATCCCGCCACAAAGCATAGAATGCGGACTCCTGCAGTCATCTGATAATAATTGTAATCTATGGCGTCTCCCAAAAGCCCTGTCTTTGGGATGTATGCCTCTTTCTCCTTCTTTTTCACCAAAACGCCTCCTATATCTTCCCCTTATAGCCCATCAGCTGAAGCTTGAAATCATTGATCAATGGATTGTCCGTCCGCACCAGGCCTCCCGATACCTTTTCAAGAGTGCTGTTTTCATCCTCCTGAAACACATACAAAGGGTTCAGCACAATCTCTCCTTTTTCATAGCCGACCACTTCTGTGATCTCCATGGTCTTACGGGACTTATCCCTGAGCCTGGACAGATGGATGATAATATCCACAGCAGAAGCAATCTGCTGCCTGATAGCCTCCAGGGGCAGCCCCTCCGCCCCCTGAAGCACCATGGTCTCCAGACGGCTTAACATATCCCTGGTGCTGTTGGCATGTCCGGTGGACAGGGAACCGTCGTGTCCGGTATTCATGGCCTGGAGCATATCCAAGGCCTCTCCGCCGCGGACCTCTCCCACAATGATCCGCTCCGGTCTCATACGAAGTGAGGATTTAATCAGGTCCCGGATGGTCACTGCCCCGCTTCCGGAAGCGTTTGCATTCCGGGTCTCCAGGCTTACCAGGTTGTCCACTCCCACAATCTGCAGCTCGGCAGAGTCCTCTATGGTAATCACACGCTCATCCTTTGGAATATAATTGGACATTGCGTTCAAAAAGGTGGTCTTGCCCGATCCGGTTCCTCCGCAGATAAAGATGTTGAATTTTGCCCGGACCAAAAGCTCCAGCACATCGGCGATCTCCTGTGTGATAGAGCCATATTTGATCAGCTGCTCCACCGTCATGGGCGTCTTGGAAAATTTTCGTATGGTAACTGTGGCGCCCTTCATGGAAATAGGCGGCAGCACCACGTTCACACGGGAACCATCGGGAAGCCGGGTATCTACAATGGGATTGGCCTGATTGACCTCCCGCCCGGCCATGCCTACAATTTTCTGTATCACATCCTCCAGCCTTCTCTCGCTCTCAAACTGCTGGTCCAGCTTCATCAGCCTGCCCGCTTTTTCGATAAAGATGTCCTGGGGGCCGTTGATCATCACCTCTGTAATGCTGTCATCCTCCATGATGCTGTCAAGCAGTCCAAAGCCCCGGATAGAGCTGAACAGCTGCTGTACAATCTTTACTCTTTCCTCTATGGTCACATAGGCTCCGCCCAGCTTCCGCTCCACAATCAGCTCGATTTGATCTTCGAGACCTTCGTCTCCAAGCTCATTCAGATTCAAAGAGTCAAAGATTTCCTTTTTGCATTCCCCGATAAACTGCTGTATGCGCTCCGCTGTCATAATCAGCCTCCTATCTGCTCAAACACACCATTTTCCGCTAAACGCTCCACCAGCTCCCGGTAGCCCGCTCCCTCAATACGGTGAATGCCTCCGATACAGTCAATGGGAAGATTCACCATCTGCTTGCCCGTTTTGGAACTAAAACGGTTGTATAAGAGCCTTGTCCTGGAAAAAATACTTCCTTTCTTTTTTTCCTCCATAAGAGTCAGGACCTCCAGTACACGCTCCAGCTTTATGTTGCCCACCTCGCTGCCGTCTCCCACCAGCACGATCTCAGAGGAGGCATTTTCGATCAGCGCCCGGCACACAGGGGAAAAATCCAAGGGAATATCCAAAACGATATATTGATAGCTGTCAAGATTTTTAAGCGCCGCCAAAAGCTGCTCCACATCCTGCGCGTTCAGCTCCAGCATATCATTGGCGTTTCGGCAAGCGTCAAAAAAATCCACCCCGCATACATCCTTTTTGATCGCGCTTTCTATTTTGATCGAAAGATTGGCCCGCCTGCTTTTTATGGCATACACCACATCGGAAAAGCTCATATTTCCCTCTCCCGAAAAGCACAAAGAGGATTTATGAAACCGGTCCAGATTCAGGTAAATCACCTTTTCTCCCGCCTTGGCTCTGTTTAAGGCAAAAGCAGCCGCTGCCGCAGAGGTTCCCGCACCTCCCTGACCGGAGGTAAACAAAATCAGCCGCCCGCTGCCATCACGGCCGCGTAGCACCATCCGTCCCTCCGTATCGGCAAACAGACTCAGCACATTCTTATAAAATAAATCAATTTTCTGGAATTTACAGACTGCTGGCTTTCCATCCAGCTCTTCAATGTCTTTGTTTGATACCAGATATGCAAAAGAAATATTTTCTGACATCTGACTTATGTCAGCCTTGATCGTCTCTGAAACCAACACTACATGCACAGCATTGGCCTCCATAAAATCCGCTAATTTTGAAAAAGCTGAAAAATAATAAATTTCCAGCTTATCCGCATAGCTTATCTGCAGATTGTTGACTAACCTTTTTACATAGCTTTCATCATCATCTACAATAGCAAGTCTAATTTTCATAGCATCCCCCTACACAATCACTTGGTATTATATTTATAAATATTCAATTTTGCTTCTACACAATTTCCTTTATTTTAACTTTCTATTACATTTTCGTCAACAGCAAAATTAAAAATATGTAAAAATTTGTCGATGAATGAGCTTTTATTTTAGGCAAGGTATAAAGATGCAGCGTAAAATTCACTATGGCTAAAATAAAAAAACGTCCTGCTCCGGCAAAGCGGAAAAGCCGCCGCCGAAACAGGACGTTTTTTTCATACACGCCTGGCAATGCGCGTTTTCGCCTCTGTTTACTTTCCGATGAGGCCGTCCACATGGAGAATGTGATTGATCAGCCAGTCTGTAAGAAAATTCAATATATTCATAATCTGCTGATCCTGATCCTCCGCATCCTGCATGTGCTCCAGGTCAAATTCTTCCAGCTTTTCAATGAAAGCCTGGTGCTGCACCTTCTGCGTGAAAAGCCTCTTGTAATGGATGGACTCCATATAGGCCTCCTCATCGGCAAAATGCTTTTTCGTATATTCCCTGAGCTTTTCAAGAATATCGGAAATATTATCATATTTATCCGGCGTAAATTCCTCATGGAGCAGCTCATAGGCCTCGTTGGCATAGGCAAATATCTGCTTGTGCTCCTCGTCGATCAAGTCAATTCCAATAAAGTATTCCGGTTTCATTTCATACATAATGCCATCCTCCTGCTTTCTTCATTCTTCTTTTTTATTCAGCTTCCCTTTTATTCCTTCCCCTGTGCTTTGTTTTTTCTATTCCTGCCAAAACTGCTTCAGGGCCTTTACCGCATATTCCGTATCCCGCACTCCTGCCGTTTCCACTGCAGAGTGCATGGCAAGCTGGGGCAGGCCGATATCCACGCAGGATAAGGACACATGAGCCTCAGACAGATTTCCCAGGGTAGAGCCGCCCAGTATATCAGAGCGGTTTGCATAGGTCTGCCAGGGAACCTTTGCCTGGCTGCAGATATGCTTCATTTTTGCGGCAGATACCGCATCTGTGGCATATTTTTGGCCTCCGTGATATTTGATCACAATTCCGCCGTTTAAATAGGGGCGGCTGGTAGGGTCGGAGAGCTCCGGATGATTGGGATGAACCCCATGGGCGTTATCCGCCGAAATGAAAAAGCTTCCGGCGATCATGGAAAGAAGTCCCTCCCCTCCCAGGCCAAGCCCCTTTGCAGCACGAAACAGCGTATCCTCCAAAAAGGTGGAATCCGCCCCCTGCTTTGTGCCGCTGCCTACCTCCTCGTTGTCAAACACCACACACAGATTAATGTAATTTTTCGGCCTGCTCTCCAAAAAAGCCCTCAGAGAAGCGTACACGCACTGCAGGTCGTCCAGTCTGGGAGAAAGCACAAATTCCTCCTTAGCCCCAAGGATTTTCCCTTTTTCCCTGACGTAAAGAAAGAGATCCTGTCCCAGAATTTCCTCCTCCTTTACCTGTGCAGCCCTGGCCAGCTCTTTTCGCAAAAGGCCCTTTCCCCCGTCGCTGCCTCCTTCTGCAAACAGGGGCAGCATATCCTTCTGGGGATTGTATTCCACCCCTTTGTTTATGTCACGGTTTAAGTGAATTGCCACACTGGGAATTACGAAAAGGTCTCTGTCAATGTTCACCAGCCTGGTGGATACTTCCCCCTTTTCTTCGTCCCAGAAAGCAACGCGGCCCGCCACGGACAGGGCTCTGTCCATCCATGTGGACAAAATCATGCCGCCGTACCTTTCCGTGTTCAGCTTCACATAATGCCCTTCCACACAAATTTCCGGCTCCTCCTTCACCCGAAAGGAGGGCGAGTCACTATGGGAGGCCGTTATATGAAATCCTTTCCATCCGGTATTTTCCGGAATCTGAAGGGCAATGATGGAGGAGCCGTTTCTTATGACGTAATAATTGCCGCCGGGCTGAATCTGCCATTCCTGGGTCTCCAAAAGCTCCTCAAAGCCCTGGTTAGAGAGCGCCTCCCTGATATTTTCCACCACATGGAAGCTGCTGGGACTTTTCTCAATAAAAGCCAGCAGCTCCCTCGCACACCTTTGACTTTCCTTCATAGCCTGCTTTATCCCTTTCCCATTCTCCATTGGGCTTCGCCTCTGCCTTAACGCTCCGCCCGCATGGGGTTGTTCAGAAAATCCTCATAGGTCAGGCGGATTCCCTCCTCAAGCTCCGTGGTATAATGGTAGCCCAGACGCTCCAGCTTGCTCACATCCAACAGCTTTCTGGGTGTGCCGTCAGGCTTTGAGGTATCCCACTTGATCGTTCCCGTGTATCCCACCACCCGGGCCACCAGCTCAGTCAGCTCCTTGATTGTCAGCTCCTTTCCGGTTCCCAGATTTACCGTCTCGTTTCCGCTGTAGGTATTCATCAGAAATACACAGGCGTCCGCCAGATCGTCCACATACATAAATTCCCTGAGAGGCGTGCCGGTTCCCCAGCAGACCACCTCGTCAGCCCCCGCCTCCTTGGCCTCATGAAACCTGCGTATCAGCGCAGGAAGCACATGGCTGTGGGTGGGATGGTAATTGTCGTTTGGACCGTACAGATTGGTAGGCATTACGCTGATATAATCAGTGCCGTACTGGCGGTTTAAATATTCACAATATTTTAAGCCTGAGATCTTCGCCAGCGCATAGGCCTCGTTTGTTTCCTCCAGCTTCGAGGTGAGCAGGCAATCCTCCTTCATGGGCTGGGGGGCCATGCGGGGATAAATGCAGCTGCTCCCCAAAAATAAGAGCTTTTTGCACCCATTCTGCCATGCCGCATGAATCACATTCATCTCCAGCATCATATTTTCATACATAAAGTCAGCCTGGGCCTGGCTGTTTGCCAAAATGCCTCCCACCTTTGCGGCGGCCAAAAACACATAGTCCGGCCTCTCTTTTGCAAAGAAGGCCTCCACCTCCTCCTGCCTGCACAGATTCAGCTCACTGTGGCTTTTTGTTAACAGATTTTGATATCCGTTTTTTGACAGGGCCCGGCAGATGGCGCTTCCTACCATTCCCCGATGACCTGCCACATATATTTTTGCTTCTTTTTCCATCGCCATGACTCCCTGTTTCCCCGGGCGGACATCCCTTAGGGTCTATCCTCCCCGCTCTCCCTGTACACAATGGCTTCCGCCATCTGCTCAGCCTTTTGTCTGCCGCAGAACACCCCGGCAATGGCCAGCGCAAAAGGAATTGAGGTCCCCATGCCTCTGGAGGTGATTACATTTCCATCCACCTCCACCGGTCCCTTGGTCACCAAAGCTCCCGCCAGATGGCTTTCAAAGCCCGGATAGCTGCACGCCCTTCTTCCTTTCAGAATGCCTCTGTGTCCCAAAATGCTGGGGGCCGCGCAGATCGCCGCCACATATTTGCCGGAAGCGTAAAAGGCGTCTACCTGCTCCATAAGGGCCTGGCAGGCCTCCAGATTCTTAGTCCCGTCTCCGCCGCCGGGAAGCACCAGCATATCATACTCTGCAAAGTCTGCCTGGGACCAGGTCTTATCCATTTCCACCAGAATGCCGTGGGAGCCCTTCACCTGCTTTTGCTCCGTAATGGACACCATATCGATGGCCAGTCCGCATCTTCTGCAGATGTCTACAACGGTCAGCCCTTCTATCTCCTCATAGCCCTCTGCGAAAAAAATTGCAATTCGTTTCATTGCGTCTACCTCCATTTCTGAAAACAGTATACACACTTGTTCCTTTTTTTTCAATTCTTTACTTTGATTTGATAAAAAATATGATATACTAAATCCATGGAGGTACAATATGGAAATAGAACGTAAATATACAATCAAAAAGCTTCCCGAAAATCTGGAAAGCTATCCCTGCCACCATATCGAGCAGGCCTATCTGAATGTAAACCCAGTTGTCCGCGTGCGCAAACAGGATGACGAATATTATATGACCTACAAAGGAAACGGCATGATGGCCAGGGAGGAGAGCAATCTTCCTTTAAATAAGGAAGCCTATTATCATCTGCGGGCAAAAGCCGATGGAAACATTATTTCCAAAAAGCGCTACCTGATTCCCTTAAACCATCCCGGCTTTAAACCGGGATTTCCCGTGCCCCCCGCTGATTACAGCCTTACCATTGAGCTGGACGTGTTCGATCCGCCCTTCGCCCCTCTTATTATGGCGGAGGTGGAATTCGGCAGCAGAGAAGCCGCCGAATCCTTTGTGCCTCCCGATTGGTTCGACAGAGAAGTCACCTACGACAAAGAGTATCACAATTCCTATATGGCGCTGCAGATTTCCTGAATCATACGGAAGGCTTTCCAGCCTTCCGTATTATTTTCGCACCAAATGGCCGGGCAGTCCGTCAATATACAAAGGCTGGAGCTCTCCCATAATCAGGGGCCGTGCATATTGTATAAATTCCTCCGTAAGCCCCCTTCCATCCTCTGTAATCCATTCTTTGGGCACTGTCTTTTCCTGATTTGCAATGGTATGAATGTCATGCACATCCACGCTGCACAGATAAGGCCTGTCCTGCAGTCTGCGAAGCACCGTCATGACGCCTGTGCGGCCCTCTGCCGCCGCCATAACCCCATGATACCCCGCCTCTCTCGCCTCATCTGCATCCGTAAGGGAAGCAAGATGCGCTGCGGAGCGCTGCAGCGTTGACAATTCAATGGCCCGGGCCTTAAATCCAGTCTGGCTCTTTACCATTTCCGCCAGTGTCAGCCCACAGCCGGAAAGCTGCTTATGTCCAAACACGTCCACGCTGTCCGCACCTCCGGAAAGCTCGCAGACGAATCTTCCGTCCCCAAGCCTGATCCCCTCTGAAACCGCAATCACCACCGTGTTTTTTGTCTCTGCCACGGCACGGATATGGGAGAGAAAATCCTCCGGGTCAAACACTCTCTCGGGAAGATAAATCGCATCCGCTCCATCGCAGTCCTCCCCCTTTGCAAGGGCAGCCGCAGCCGCCAGCCAGCCCGCATGCCGTCCCATGATCTCCACAATCAAAACCGTGGGCTTTGTAAGACCTGTGGACTGCACATCTCTTATGACCTCCTTCATGGATGCAGCGATATATTTGGCTGCAGAGCCGTAGCCGGGACAGTGGTCCGTCACCGGAAGATCATTGTCCACCGTCTTTGGAATCCCCACAAACCGCTGGCTCTTTCCATGGGAGGCTGCATAATCGGACAGCATTTTCACCGTATCCATGGAGTCGTTTCCGCCAATGTAAAAAAAGGCTTCAATCTGGTATTCCTCCATTACGGCAAACACCTGCTCATAGACCGCTTCATTGCCTGCAATCTGCGGCAGCTTATAACGGCAGGTTCCCAGGAAGGCCGAGGGCGTCCTGCGCAAAAGCTCCCTTCCCATACCGCTTTCCAGATAATCCTCCAGACAGATGAGATTTTTCTCCAAAAATCCCTGAATCCCATGCACCATGCCATAGACATGATCCGCTCCCAGCTCTTTTGCCGCCTGATAAACTCCTAAAACCGACCCGTTGATCACAGCGGTGGGCCCGCCGGACTGCCCTACCACTACATTCCCCATACGCTTCACTTTCCTGTCCTCCTTTTTTGTTCATTATAGCATTGGCAAAAAGGAATTGTCTACCGTATCAATTACTTGTTTCAGCGCATAGAATACCATAACTGCTCCGCTTTCCGGAGAAAAATGTGCAAAGGCAGCGCTAAGATGAAAAAAGACACAAATTCCTATTGTTCCCTGGACACCCTGGCGCCGGGGAAATCCGGCAGAATCCTTTCCATCCAATGTGAAGAGCATATGAGACAGCGCCTGCTTGACATGGGCTTTGTAAAGGATTCCCTTATCACCTGCGAAGGAGAAAGCTCCCATAAGGACCCAAAAGCCTTTCTTCTGCGGGGCTGCGTCATTGCGCTGAGAAACGCGGACAGCCGCCATATTTTCATTCAGGAGGTTACGTCATGATCATCGCTCTCGCCGGTAATCCAAACGTAGGCAAAAGTACGGTATTCAACGCTCTCACCGGTCTGAAACAGCATACAGGAAACTGGCCCGGAAAAACCGTCACAAGCGCAAGAGGCTTCTTTGAAACAAAGCATTTCTCCTGTGAGCTGGTGGATTTGCCCGGAGCCTATTCCCTGACCCCTCATTCCGCAGAGGAAGAGGTCACAAGGGATTTTCTTTTAGAGGAAAACCCCGACGCCGTTATTGTGGTCTGCGACGCCTCCTGCCTGGAACGCAATCTCCTGCTTGCCCTCCAGGTCTCTTTTCACTGTCCCTCGGTGATGCTTTGCGTCAATCTCATGGACGAAGCGGCCAAAAAGGGGATTCATATTGATCTGGCCCTTTTGGAAAAGCTGCTTGGCTTTCCGGTTTCAGGCACGGCCGCCAGACAGCGTCAAGGGCTTGCGGAGCTGAGCGGACGTCTGGATCATCTGCTGCTGGAAAAAAAGCAGAGGGAAAAGGACTCATTGCAAAAAACTCCCCTTCCCTCCCCGGATCAGCTTGCCACAGCCGCCTCCTCCATCGCCTCCCAGGTCACCTTCCTCGAAAATGCGGACTATCGGAAAAAGGATCGGAAGCTGGACAAAATCCTTACAGGCAGATATACAGGCTTTCTTGCAATGCTGCTTCTTTTGTCTCTCATTTTCTGGATTACCGTGACCGGAGCCAATTATCCCTCAAGCCTGCTCTCACAGCTTTTCCTGATGCTGGAAGAAGGCCTGTCCCATCTGTTATCAAAGCTTCAGGTTTCCCCCCTCCTTTCGGATTTTCTGCTGGAAGGAGTCTTTCGGGTGCTGTCCTGGGTGGTTTCCGTCATGCTTCCTCCTATGGTCATTTTTTTTCCTCTCTTTACCCTGTTGGAGGATTCCGGATACCTGCCGAGAATTGCCTACAATCTGGATTATTACTTTCAGAAATGCCGTGCCTGCGGCAAACAGGCCCTTACCATGGCCATGGGCTTTGGCTGCAACTGCGTGGGGGTTTTAGGCTGCAGAATTATCGACTCTCCCAGAGAACGGCTCATCGCCCTGCTCACCAACAGCTTTGTGCCCTGCAACGGCCGTTTTCCCATCCTGGTCACCTTGATCGCCCTATACTTTACAGGCCCAGGCGGCTCCTCCTTCTTTGACAAAGCAGCCTCCTCCCTCCTTGCGGCGCTCTGTCTTACCGGCTTCCTTTTGCTCGGGGTGCTCATGACCTTTCTGGCCTCAAGACTACTTTCCGCCACCCTGTTAAAGGGAATGCCCTCCTCCTTTGTACTGGAGCTGCCTCCCTACAGACGTCCCCAGATTCTGAAGGTCATCCTGCGTTCCCTTTTGGACAGAACCCTTTCTACCCTGCGGCGGGCCCTATGCGCCGCCGTTCCTGCAGGCGCTCTTTTATGGTGCATGGCAAACCTTACGATGGATTCCCGCTCTCTTTTGTCCATTGCCGCCTCCTTTCTGGACCCCTTTGCCCGTCTGATGGGTCTGGATGGGGTAATCCTTTTGTCCTTCCTGTTGGGAATGCCTGCCAATGAAATTGTAATTCCCATCATGCTGATGACCTATTTAGAGCAGGGAAGCCTTCAGGAAATAAACGACCCCAATCTGTTAAGGGCCATTCTCTCGGAAAATGGATGGAGCCTTGGCACGGCTGTATGTACCTGCCTTTTTACCCTGTTTCACTGGCCCTGCCTTACAACCCTCCTTTCCATAAAAAAGGAAACCGGAAGCCTGAAATGGACCGCCGCTGCCTTTCTGCTGCCCACCCTCTTCGGCGTTCTCCTCTGCATCCTCTTTGCACAGACTGCCGCTTTTTTTCTCCCCGCACCGTAAAAATGTGCTATACTATAGAAAAGATGCAGCGAAAGGAAGCAGTCATGAAAAACCAGCAGAAAATATTATTGTTCCATGTAGATAGAGAAAAACAGGCCCAGCTTTCAAAGCTGTGCCTGTCAATGGGAATCCAAATGATTTTCATAGAAAAAAAGCAGTACGGCGAAACACTGGGCGCTCTGGCGAAAATACAGGGAATCCCTCTGTCCAACACGCCTGATACAGGAGCGGAATTTCCTGCGGAAATGATGGTTTTCTCCGGTATGGATTCCCAGGCCCTGGATCATTTTTTAAAAAAATACAGGGAACTGCAGATTGCCCCCATCGCCTTAAAGGCTGTCCTGACGCCCAACAATATATTCTGGAGCCCAAGACAGCTTTACGGCGAACTGCAAAAGGAGCATGCCGCTTTTCAAAAGCAGCCCTTTGAGAGATAGCGTCCGGCCTTATCTGCTATTTCAGATACGGCTCATAGGCCTCCCTTGTGTCGTTTAAAAACACAATACCCAGAATGCCGGGGCCCGTATGCGCCCCGATAGCGCATCCTACCTGGGTCTCCAGAATATCCTTTACATGGTATCTCTCCCGAAGCTGCTCCTTCAAAAAGGCAAATGCCTCCTTGTCTGTGCCAAAGCAGGCTCCTACCACCTGATTTTCCAGATTCTTTCCCTTTTCACCTACCATATCCAGGATTCTCTTCTGGGCCTTCTTCCAGCCGCGCACCTTTTCCACAGCCTTCAGAGAACCGTTTTCATCCACAATGATGATGGGTTTGATATCCAGCACGGTTCCGGCCAGGAAGGAGGTGCGGCTGAGCCGTCCTCCCTTGAACAAATATTCCAGCCCGAATACCGTCACCGCATGCTCCATGTGCTCACAGAAGAAATGAGCCGCCTCTATGAGAAGCTCCTTGGGCGCTTTGTTTCTCTGCATCCGAAGCAGGCGTTCCGTCACCAGACCATAGCCAATAGAGGCGCATTTGGAGTCGATGATCGTCATGGTAAACTCAGGGAACTCCTCCTTCAGCGCCTGATACGCCAGATTGGCGGCATTGAAGGTTCCCGCAATCCCAGTGGAAAAGCAGATGTAAAGCACCTCATCTCCCCGCTCGGCAAAAGGGCGGAAATGTTCCTCAAACATATACTGGCTGATGTGATATGTCTTGATATCCTTGCCCGACGCCTGAATATCATAAAATTTGTCCGGAAAAATCGTTTCTCCGTCAAAGTAATCCGTACCCTCTATGGTCACAGGGGTGGGCATCACATAAAGACCATATTCCTTTTTCACGCACTCCGGTATATCCGAGGCCGAATCTGTAATGATACAAAAAGCCATATATTATTTCTCCATCTTCTGATTGTTTTCTTTATTGTATCGCGAAACTTAAGTTTTGACAAATAAAGATTTTCCAAAGATGGCTTTTTAGCAGAGAGTCTCTAAAAAATATAGCTGCCTGGCTCCACCTGGTATTCTTTTCCTTCTATTATAATGGCTGCGGGCACAGGGGTTGTGATCTCATAGCGGATTTTTTCCTCTCCCCAAAACCACTTGGAACAGATTTCACCGTGACGGGTTTTGACGGAGGCCTCCAGCCACTTTAACCGCTTATCCGGCATGGGGGCGATCACAGCCCGCTCAAATCCCGGCGCATCCTCGTCCGTCCTGATTCCCGCAGCAACGGTATATACCCAGTCCATAACGGAGCCGTAGGCATAATGGTTGTAGGAATTCATGTCGCTGCTCCAGAGCACCCCGTCATCCCGGATGCCGTCCCAATGCTCCCAGATGGTGGTTGCCCCGTGGTTCACCTCATAGAGCCAGGAGGGATATTCCTCCTGCAAAAGCAGATCATAGGCGCTTTGCACATATCCGTTTTCGCTGAGGGCATACAAAAGATAGGGGGTTCCTACAAAGCCTGTTTTCAGTCTGTTTTTGTTTTCCCGGATCATCTGCGCCAGAGCATCTGCCGTCTTTTGTCTGTCCTGGGTCAGGTGAAACTGCAGCGCAAGCACATGCTGAGTCTGAGTGCTGTATTCCCCAAAACGCTCCCGGAAGGTTTTTACAATGTTTTCATACAGGGTTTCATAGCTGCTTACATCCTTTCCCAGCACCTTTCCCGCTTTCACAAGCAGCAGGGTGGAATGGGCATAAAAGGCGCTTGCAATAAAATCAGGATCTGTAGCCCCTCTATAGCTTCCGTAGGGGGCGTCCAGCGCCAGCCAGTCCCCATAGTGCTTTTCCCACAGCTTTTTTGCCCCTTGGCCGGAGGTCCACAGATACGGTTCCAGACTGTCTTTCGTTATATAGTCCACCCACCTTTTCATTGCCTCAAAATTCTCTTCAAGCACCCGGGTATTTCCATACATTTGATATATCTGCCAGGGAATTACAGTGATGGCATCCCCCCAGGCCGTGCTGGCTTTTGGAGTTTTCCAGAAATTAGGGACAATATCCGGCACCGCACCATTTTCCAGCTGTTCGCATCTTACATCCCGAAGCCATTTTTCAAAAAATTTCTCCGAATCGTAATTGTAGCAGGCCGTTTTGGCAAATACCTGCGCATCTCCAAGCCAGCCCATTCTTTCATCCCTCTGAGGACAGTCTGTGGGAATGTCGATAAAATTAGCCCGCTGGGACCACAGCACATTTTCAAAAAAGCGGTTCAGTCCAGCGTGGGAACACTGGATATGGCCCGTCCGCTCCATGCTGGAATAAATTGCAATTCCTCTAAAGCAATCCAAATCCACCTCCATGGGAAATTCATCCAGCCGGATATAGCGGAATCCGAAAAAGGTAAAATGAGGCTTATAGGTCTGCTGCCCCTCCTTGCAGATATAGGTAAGCACCGCTTTGGCCGTACGATAATTTTCGGTATAAAAATTCCCCTGGCTGTCCAGAATTTCCCCGTGGGAAATCACGATCCTGGTGCCTGCAGGAGCGTTTACGGACAGCTCCAGGTATCCCGCAAAATTTTGACCAAAATCCACAATCCTCTCTCCCTTGGGAGAGGTAAACAGCCGTACGGGCCTGATTCTTTCCTGTTCCCGGATTTCTTCCCCCTCCTGGGCAATCAGTCTGTCCCTGGAAAGCGCTTCTATCTTCACAGGCTCCCATTCTCCTCCCGAAAATCCGGCATCATAAACCTCACCGTCATAAATATCAGAAAACCGAATGGGACTTTCTCCCACAGACCAGCTCTCGTCGGTGACAATGGTTTCCCTGCTTCCATCCACATATTCCAGCGTCAGCTGGGCGATCAGAGCACAGGGCATGCCATTGACCTCAGTATCCCTTTCACTGATTCGTCCCCTGTGCCAGCCTTTTCCTACCGTCACGGTGAGAATGTTTTCCCCCATTCTCACCCCCTCCAGCTGATAGGTCTGACACTGCAGACGTTCCTTATAGGCTGTACAGCCCGGGGCCAGAATAAACTCCCCCACTCTTTTGCCGTTCAGGCAGGCCTCATAAACTCCCACAGCGGTAATCTCAAGCTGTGCTGCCTTTACTTCCCTTTCCACCTGAAATTTTCTGCAAAACTGCGGGCACACATCACCCATGTCCTCCTTACAGCCTATCCACAAAGCCTGTTCCAACATCCCTTTTCCTCCTTGCCGTTCTCCTTTTAGCGCCCATTTTATCGGGTAATTGCGAAACTCGCTTCCTGGTCTCAGAAACTGGGCGTAATAACCAAAATAAGGGTGACTAGCCACTGCTTCGGAACCCGTTTTTGGTTATTATGACCAGGTTCGTGACTTTGTCAGCGAGTTCCGCAATTACCTCCTGTATTTATGTATACTCTGATTATATAAAAGCCAGTGACATTGTCCATAAAATAGGGTATTATATTTATAAATTGGTACGATAAAATAAACGATTGTACAGGAGTTTGCAATGCAGAAGCTTCCTCTTAAGAATCCCGAGCCCTATATCCGGTTTGTCAACAATTACAGGCCCAACTATTCCTATGTGGAGCAGAAACGGGTTTTATACGACCACGAGATGATGTATGTCATGAACGGCTCGGTGGAAATGCACTACGGAGAAAAAATATATCCTTTAAAAAAGGGAGATGTGTTTTACCTGGAACCAGGGGTTGAAAATTATATTGTAGTGAAGGAGGAATGGCATTTCCGCACCCACTGCATACATTTTGACTGGCTTGCCCCTTTGCCGGAATATGACTTTACGGCGGAGGAATTTTATATGCACTCGGTTCTGTCCTCCGATTACCACAAGCGTCTGGAAAAAATCAAAGAGCGCCCCATCTACGTGCCCCAAGATTTTTCTCTGCCTAATTTTATGGGGAACGTACCCTACGAGAGGCTTTCCGCGCTGTTTGCCAAATGCTGTCACGCCTTCTGCGGAAAAGATGCGGTCTCCCAGATAAAGCTGAAATCTGCCTTTTGGGCGATCCTCTCAGAGCTCACAGACTGCTTTTGCGCCAAAACAGCTTCCCCCATACACCCTAAGATTCTCTATGCCATGGAGTATCTGCGGGCCAATTATACCCAGAGCATCTCCGTGCCTCAGCTTGCAGAGAAATACTGCCTGTCTCCCAAATATTTCGGCGCCCTGTTCAAGGACGCAGCCGATGTCAGTGTCAGCGAGTATGTTCTGAGGCTTCGGCTCTTCGCTGCAAAGGAAATGCTTTTGGGCACGGATATGAAGATAGAGGAGATTGCAGAAAGAACAGGGTTCCAAAACCCTTTTTATTTCTCAAAATGCTTCCGCCAGCAGGAGAAGCTGTCCCCATCTGAGTACCGCAGTCTTTTAAGGTCTTAGAAAGAACCGTTTCTCCATACGCTCCCCGCCGCCCAAGCTTCAGAATCCCCGCCGCCCAAGCTTCAGAATTTCTTGACAAGGAGAAGGCTTAGCAGTTATAATCAATAACGTGTTACGCGGATATGGCGGAATTGGCAGACGCGATAGATTTAGGTTCTATTGTCAGCAGACGTGCAGGTTCAAGTCCTGTTATCCGCATTTCATTCTGCTCCTTGTGTTTTGGTCCGGGCAGAGGTATAATAAGCTTGGCGTCAGTTCTGGGAGGAGTGCGGCTTGCCGTATCGCCAGTGTCTAGGTTCACACTCATAGATTATCCCGTAGAACACTCGGCGGCTGACGCTGCTAAAAATCGTGGTCTTTTATCTGCAGCTGCCATTTTTCAGCAGCTGCAGTTTTTTTCTACAGCCGCAGTCCCTTGATATCCTTGATTCGGGAAAAAATCATATTGCAGTTACATTCCAAAACCCCCGGAAGCTTGTCCATGGTGTTATAGATTAACTCCTCCATTTCCTCCCCGCAGGAGGCCACCGCATGCACATGCAGCCTGCTCTTTCCCGTGACACGGTAAATCTGCGTAATGGTATCCTGCTCTTTCAACAGCCCTGCAACCTCCATCAGCCGGTCCGGCATAGTTTCGATTTCAAAATAGCAGGAAACGGCTCCGTTGATTTTCTGGGGATTGATAATCGTTGTATATTCCTCGATAATCCCTTTTTTCTCAAGGGCCTGCACCCGCATTTTTACAGCCACACGCGAAATGCCAATCTGCTGCCCTATTTCAGAATAAGACATTCTGGCATTCTGTATCAGCAGCCGGACAATTTTCTGATCCAGCTCATCAAGACCGTCCAAAAACATAAAAGGCCATCTCCCTTCCATCCTGCATCTCATTTTCCACCATTATACAATCTGCCTTTTCAGGAAGTCAAGCAAATCGCAACTATATTATTGACATTGTATTTCTTTTAGAATAAAATAAGTTACGAATGTTAATTTAAATAATACGTAATGAAAGCTGTGGTGTGGAAAATGGAAGCTGAGCTGACCAAGGGACCTGTTATGAAAACCATGCTGCGTTTTGCCATTCCCATGATTCTCGGGGATCTTCTGCAGCAGTGCTATAATATCGCCGATACCTTGATTGTGGGACGGTTTCTGGGCGCTGATGCGCTGGCTGCTGTAGGAAGCGCATTCTCCCTGATGACCTTTCTGACCTCTATTCTGCTGGGACTTGCCATGGGAAGCGGAACCGTCTTTTCTATCCGTCTGGGCAGAAGGGACATTCCGGGACTCAAGGAGGGCATCCTGGCGTCCTTTACGCTTCTGGGCGTTGTCACCGTAATCATAAATCTGCTCATTTTCCTGGGAATCGACTGGATTATATGGGCGCTGCGCACCCCGGTGAGTCTGAAGGCTTTGATGCGGGAATATCTCATCGTGATTTTTGCAGGCATGATAGGTATTTTTCTCTATAACTTTTTTGCCTCTCTGCTGCGTTCCCTGGGCAATTCAACCACTCCCCTTGTTTTTCTTGCCATCTCAGCTGTATTAAACATCGTTCTGGATTTATGGTTTGTGGCAGGCTTAAATAGAGGAGTGGCAGGCGCCGCAGAGGCAACCGTTATCTCACAGTATGTTTCCGGAATCGGAATTGCTGTCTACACAAAAATAAAATTTCCTGAATTTTTGAAAAAGGATAAAAATGTCCGGCTCCGATTAAGCCGCGTCAGGGAAATCACCAGCTTTTCCATGCTCACCTGTCTGCAGCAGTCCATTATGAATCTTGGAATCCTGGCCGTACAGGGTCTGGTGAACAGCTTTGGCCCCACCATCATGGCCGCCTTTGCCGCCGCCGTAAAAATCGACGCCTTTGCCTACCTTCCCGTACAGGATTTCGGCAATGCCTTTTCCATTTTCGTGGCGCAAAACTTCGGTGCGAACCAGATGGACCGCATCAAAAAAGGAATCCGCGGGGCTGTGGTTATCTCTCTGTCCTTCAGCCTTTGCATTTCCCTGTGTGTCTTTCTGTTTGCAGAGCCCCTCATGTCGCTTTTTATCAGCCGGGAAGAAACAGCCGTCATCGCAGAGGGAGTCCGTTACCTTCGTATTGAGGGTTCCTTCTATTTTCTGATCGGCGGCCTGTTTCTGCTCTACGGTTTATACCGGGCTCTGGGCAGGCCCGGTATGTCCGTGATTCTCACCATTGTATCGCTGGGCACCAGGGTAGGGCTGGCTTACACACTCTCTGCAATCCCCCTTTTCGGCGTTGCAGGAATCTGGTGGTCCGTACCCATCGGCTGGTTTTTGGCAGATCTTTTGGGTGTGGGATATTATTTCATCAGGCAGAGAAGGCAGCTTTCCGCTTAGTTTTTATCGGAGCATTTCACTTACCGCACCTTGCCAGCATTCCTCCGGTATATTGGGCCAGCTGCATTCTCCATATTTTTTCTTACACAGCGTCATAGCCCTTTCCAAAACCTCACCGTGCGCGATTTCACCTGTTCTCAATAAATTTTCAGATACCTTACACCAATACGGAGCCTTTTCGCTTAATCCTGAAGAATACAAATCCAAAATAACTTTTTCTGTATCATATTCTAAGCTGACAAATTCATAAACCCACGTTTCCGAGGCCCCTCGCAGCATCATGAACTGAGCCTTCCCTTTGCAGTGATGGGAAATGCCAACCGCACCGGGATTGAGCACTTTTTTCCCATTATGCTCTATTTTCCCTTGTACATGGGTATGTCCGCATAGGATATAATCACTAGCATTATTATCCATTACCACAAAGGTATTTTCACTGTCAGGCAACAATTTTTCATTTACCTTTTGCGGCGATCCATGACATATGGTGATCTGAGGCAGGCCGTCAAATTCAATTTCCTCTTTATAAGAGAGTGACATGAAAAAGTCCAAATCTCTGGGTTTCAAATTGTGATATGTATAATACAAAGCGCCTGTTGTCGAATTGAATTCCTTCCAGCCCCTTTCCCCTTTTGCCTTATACTTTAACCAGTAATCTTCTTTATTCCCTCTGATAAAGAAACATTTATATTTTTCCCGCAGCGAATATAACATCTCCATTGTTTTTTGCGGGTATGCCAATTCACCAACATAATCTCCCAGAAAAACAAAGGTGTCCGCTCCCTGGTTTATTGCGTAATCTATAACTGCCTGCAGGGCCACGTAGTTACCATGTATATCCGACAATACCGCTATATTCATTGTTTCTTATCCCCCACAAAATTTTTTCTGAACTTCATACCTGCGTATAGCGGGCGGCAATTCATTCAATTTAAGACATAAAAAAAGAAGCGCTGATTTTCAACACTTCCACTCTCTTACCGAACGAGACATCGGGGATTCTGAACCCACGGGGTTCGAATCGTTTCCTTCCTTGATGAATGAGACATCGGGGATTCTGAACCCACGGGGTTCGAATCATTTCCTTCCTTGATGAATGAGACATCGGGGATTCGAACCCCGGACAACTTGATTAAAAGTCAAGTGCTCTACCTACTGAGCTAATATCCCATATCCCAAATAAACGAACAGGGCTAGCTGGATTCGAACCAGCGAATGCAGCAGTCAAAGTGCTGTGCCTTACCGCTTGGCGATAGCCCTATAATATGACACCAAGCGTGTCACAAGGACACATCAAAAGTACAAAAGGGTGGATAAAGGGATTCGAACCCTTGGCCTCCAGAGCCACAATCTGGCGCGCTAACCAACTGCGCTATACCCACCATAACAATGTGCTCGAAGGGATTCGAACCCCCGACCCACGGCTTAGAAGGCCGTTGCTCTATCCAGCTGAGCTACGAACACATTTTGTCAATCGTTTAAAAGCAACCAAACTGACGAAGGATATTTTATCCTATAATTTTATGTTTGTCAACAGTTTTATAGATTTTTTTGAAAATCCCCTGAAAATCTGTTTTGCAGATAAGCCTGGGCTCTTTTATCTGTCTGCGTTTCCCGGAATCCTTTCATATAAAATGGGCTCGTCATATCCGAAGGTTCTTTTCCCGTTGACCTCCATTGTCTCCGTCACTTCAAGCTTATCCGCTGAAAATCTCTCAAACAATGTAAAGCGCAGCACCGGAGAAAACATGCTGACGCTCCCACCTTCCCAGACGCCATCCTTTTTCCGGTAGATTGCAGGCGTAAATTTCCGGCTCACCTGCAGCTGCATATAGTCCACCTCTTCCATGCTGTCAAATGTAAAGGTGCTTTTCTCACAGCCCTCCGGCAGCTCATAGGATGTCAGCTTAATTGTCTCCTGCTCCTGTGTAAATAAAAATAAATGGGCGGAGCCATGGGTCTTTTCTTTTACCGTATAATAGCTCTCTTCTACGAGAAAAATCCCTTCAAAGGACTGGGGCAGGTTTTTGATTTTCTCATTACAGACTGTATTTATATGCCGGGCAAAAGGAAAGTCCTCTTTTCCGCTTCTGCACATTTCCTGAAACTGACGGGAATTGTCAAATTTTCCTGAAAGCAATTCCACAAATTCTTCCAATGGCTTCATTTTTTCCTCCATTCCAAATCGTTTTTCGCTGATTCCATTTTCTTATTGTGCATTCCCATCCGATACAGTAAAATAAAAATCTGGGAGTGACACTTATGAATTTTTTGATAGAAAACACAGACACCATCATATTTATCATGGAGATCATCGGAACGATTGCATTTGCATCCTCCGGTGCTCTCACCGCAGTGCGGCAGCGTATGGATATCTTCGGCGTCAATGTGCTGGGCATTATCACCGCAGTGGGCGGTGGCTGCATCAGGGATTTGATTATCGGCCGCACGCCGCCTGTCATGTTCATCCGCCCCATATATGCGCTGACGGCACTCGTCACCTGTAATGTGATTTTCATTCTTTTATACATAAAACGGAATCTGCTCACCACTACCACTCATCTCATGACAGTCTATGAAAAGCTTATGCAGCTTTTAGACGCCATAGGGCTTGGCATTTTCACCGTGACAGGCATCAGCACAGGCATGGACACCCCTTACAGCGCAAACCTCTTTCTGGTGGTCTTTCTTGGGGTCATCACCGGCGTAGGAGGCGGTGTGCTGCGGGACATTCTCGCTGCCCAAAAGCCTTATATTCTTGTAAAACACGTTTATGCCTGCGCCTCTTTGTCAGGGGCGCTGGTGTGTGCTCTCTTATGGCCTTTTGGCAGCATCCCCGCCATGTGGTTTGGCGCCTTCTCTGTGATAGCAATCCGCATATTTGCTATGATCTTCCACTGGAATCTGCCCAGGCTGAAAAACATGGAATAAAAAAAGCGGGTGATGGGAATCGAACCCACGTATCCAGCTTGGAAGGCTGGTGTTCTACCATTGAACTACACCCGCATACAAAGGAAAATATGAAATTCATCGGGGTGACAGGATTCGAACCTGCGGCCTCCTGGTCCCAAACCAGGCGCTCTAGCCAAGCTGAGCCACACCCCGAAACACAGATTGCTGCATTTTCAACGCAAAAGCTATTATATACTACCGTTTCCATATCTGTCAATGATTTTTTAGGCAGTCTGGCTTCTTTAAATACGCTATCGTGAAATGCGCTTCTCCGGCAGCGTCAAGCTCCATAATGATATAGGAAGGAATATGTCCCTCCTGTCTGGGATAAGACAAGCTCCCAGGATTCAGGGCAATTACCTCCTTATCTATGTCTATGACCGGGCGGTGGGTATGCCCGTACATAACAATATCCACCCCCTTCAGCTGCGCCTCTTTCTTGATGGTCTCATTTCCCATGGAAACACAATAATTATGTCCATGGGTCACCCAGACCTTATAGCGGCCAATATTAAATTCAAGCTCCTTGGGCAGCTGAGAAAAAAAGTCATTATTGCCCAGCACAATCCACACAGGACAGTCCGCCGCCTCTGTCAAGGCATACTCGCTTCCCTCTGCATCTCCGCAGTGGATCACCAGGTCCGGCTTGTGCATTTTAAGAACCTCAAAATAATTTTCATTTTTTCTGTGGGTGTCACTGACAATGATTACCTTCATATCTCCTCAATTCCTCTTTCATTTGCTCCAAGGCCTTCCCTCTATGGCTCACCTTGTTTTTTTCTTCCTCCGTCAGCTGCGCTGTTGTCCTGCCAAATTCCGGCACGAAGAAAATGGGATCATATCCGAAACCATGGCTGCCTTTTTCCTCCTGTGCGATGCGCCCCTCTATCACCGCCCTGACCGTAAGATACGTTTTATCCGGCAGCACCGCAGCGATTGCACAGACAAAGCGGGCTGTCCGCTTTTCCTCCGGCACTCCCGCAAGCCGTTCCAGAATCACAGCGTTTTTAATGCTGTAAGGCGTATCCTCTCCCAGATACCTTGCGGAATAAATGCCCGGTTCCCCGTGCAGATAGTCGATTTCCAGCCCCGAATCATCCGCCATCACAAGACAGTCCGTGCAGGCGGCCACCGCCCTGGCTTTTGCCAGTGCATTCTCCTCATAGGTGGAACCGTTCTCCTCTATATCAACAAAAATCCCAGCCTCCTTCATAGACAGCACCTTTTTCCCCATGTCTGCCAGGATCATCTGAATCTCTTTTACCTTTCCCTGATTTCCTGTTGCAAATATAATCGTCTCATTCATTCCTTATCCCTTTCCTCGCAGATCTTTGAAATAGCGTCCGCAATGCCCTCCGCCAGCCTCTGCTGATAGCTCTCCTGCTGCAGGAGCCTGTTTTCCTCAGGATTGCTCAGATACCCCAGACTCAGCTGTGCGGCAGGAATGGTAATCTCGTCTAATATGCTTCCCTGGGGAGATGCAAAGACTCCTGCTGCCCGGTTGCTGGCAGAGATCGTCACCTGCCTTGTAACGGTGTCTGCCAGCTCAAGATTTCCGAACCCTGGAATATAATAGCTTTCATTATAAAAGCTCTGGATACCATAGCTTTGTGGGTTTTCTGCATCCTCCCATGCGCCGATACGCAGAAAGAAATCCGCCTCCGCATTCTCTATCAGAGAAAGCCTCTGCTCCCTGGTCACATCAACGTCCTCCAGACGCGTAAAATAAAGCTTTACATTGGACGGAACCGTCTCCTGCTGCAAAAGCTCTGCCACCCGGAGAGCAAGATCCTTTTCCGAAAAGCTCCCATATGTAATACCGCTTTCGCTTCCGCCGCCTGCGGGATCAATCACAATAATGGTATCATAAAGCTCCTGCGGGCTTTTATAGGCCACTGTCAGCGCATTCTCCTCCATAGTACTATGATATTCCAGCACTTCACTCATATGCAGTTTTAAAATAACACCATTTTTCCAGGGCTCGCAGTACGCCTCCGTCACAACGGAAACATCCCCGTCCAGTATCTTCTCCCGATAAAAGTCCTCCTGCACTCCCTCTATGTAAATCCACAGCTGGCCTTCCATGTAACGTTTTTCCATTACCACATCTTCCGCCCTGGTTCCCTCCGAAAGAGGCACCTTGAAGCTTTTACTGCGGGTCTCACTCTCCTGCAGCAAAAGCCGCATTCCCAAGTCTTTATTCTGGCCGGAATGCCAGGAGGCATTTGCACTGCCACTCCCCGTCTGCTCTCTGGTCACATCGGCAATCACAATGTCCTTCTCCCATGCAAGCTTCAGCAAAATAGGCATGGCCGCCGCAAACAGGAGCACCCAGAAAAGCAGCGTAAATTTCATATTTACCTTTGCCGGATCTTTCATGTGAAGGATGCTTTCCTCTCATTCTTCTTTGGTGGCTTGGGCCCCAAAAACTGATAATAATAAGTTTTTATCATTCCATTGTAAATCTTTCTGTTTTTATCAGCCTTTCGCCCGATATCCCGCTGAGCCTGCTCATAGGCTGTGATCAGATACATGCTCCAGTCATCAAGGGACCGGTATTTCTCCCCAATCATCCGATAGAGCGTCTGCATACTCTCTTTGTCCTGGAGGCGCTGGCCATAGGGCGGATTGGTAATCAAAAACCCATACTTTTTGGAATGGCTCAGCTGCTCAATCCCCCTCCTCTGAAAATGAATCAGCTTATCCACTCCTGCAAGCCTTGCATTTTCTCTGGAAATGGCTATCATATCCTCATCAATGTCGTACCCCTGAATGTCCGTCTCCACGCTTAGATCTATCATCTCTTCCGCTTCCTCTAAGACATCCTGCCAGTCCTTTGCGGGAATGATATGAGACCAATTCCATGCCGTAAAGCTTCTGTTTCTTCCCGGGGCCATTCCCGCCGCCATCATTGCTGCTTCTATGGGAATGGTGCCGCTGCCGCAGAAGGGATCCACAAGAATCCGGTCCCCCTTCCAGGGCGTCATCAAAATCAAAGCAGCTGCAAGATTTTCCGCAATGGGCGCCTTAGAAGCAAGCTTCCGATACCCTCTTTTATGTAAAGGCTCTCCTGTACTGTCAAGTCCCACCGTAACCTGATCCTTCATCAAAAATACCCGCACAGGAAAGCTTTCACCGCTCTCCTCAAACCAGCCCGTATGATACACATCCTTAAGACGTTCCACCATGGCCTTCTTCATCACCGACTGGATGTCAGATACACTATACAGCCTTGACTTTACACTGGAAGCCTTGGCCACCCAGAATTTCCCATCTCTTGGAATATATTCCTCCCAGGGAAGCCCTCTGGTTCCCTGAAAAAGCTCTTCAAAGCTTTCTGCCTGAAAGCTTCCGATCTTTATTAAAATGCGCTTTGCTGTACGCAGAAAAACATTAGCTCTGCACAACGCCTCCTCATCTCCCAAAAAGGTTACCCTTCCGTCCGAAACCTCGGTGACATCATAGCCCAAATCAATGATTTCCCGCTTTAAAACAGATTCCGTACCAAAGTAACAAGGCGCAATCAACTCAAATTTTCTCATGTTTTTCGTCCCCTGGATTCCTCAGACTGTTTGATATTCTGTTCCTTAGTATACAATTTTTTTTCATACATGTAAATAGGAACACCCTTCGGTGTTCCTATTTTCGCAGAAATCTTAGAAATTCTTTTCGTTGTTCTTCTGACTGTTTTTCTGGCTGTTCTGGCTGTTCTGACTGTTCTGGCTGTTTTTGCAGTTCTGTCCGTTCTGGCTGTTCTCAGAATTGCCCATGCCATTGTTAAACTTGTTATTGTCGAAGTTCTGATTGTTGTTAGACATTTCAAATTCCTCCTGTTTCTTTTTGGTTACAGGAGTAGTATGGAAAAAACGCACAAAAAATATGCGGAAACAAGCATGGTACTTTGGTACTGTTGCGATATTGATTTTTTATGACTTAAGTACTATAATGAATTTGTAAATAGATAACCCTTCATCATTTCTATTTACACCCTTATATTTAATTTATTTATACTCCCCTCATATGAGCCGCTGGTCCCCTCCAGCGGCTCATTTCCTATGCTCTAATTAAGCCAGTCCCGAAACAGCTTCACCAAAAACACCACCAGCAAAATGGGCAGTATGACAGGCGCCAGAAAGGCAAGAAGGGAAAACGCCAAACCAGCTGCCACAGCTAAAACCAAAATTACCAAAAGAATCCACGCCCACACCGGAAAACGGAATACCCTTTTTTCACGCCTTCCCCCCTCCGTATAAGGCTCTCTGTATTCCCGGAAAAAACCTTCTGTGTCCATGCTCTGGCCGCCTGCATTCTGTCCTCTGCCATTGGTTTCCACGATGGTTCTTGCAATCAGCCGCGGATCACCCAGAGAGGCAAGCACCTCTTCCTCTGTTCTCCCCTTGCGTATTTCCGTATTGATATAATCCTCATAATAATTTATATGATCCTCCACAAGCCCCGGAGACAGCTTCCCACTCAAGGCAGCCCTGAGCCTGCTTATAAATTCCTGTTTTGTCATACTTTCCTTCCTTTACGGCCGGAGATTATCCCACAAATAAAGAGACATATACTTTTTTAACATTGTATCATGTCTCTTTTTGCACGTAAATATAAGTAAAAGAAAGGTTTTCTAAAGTTTTTATAAAAAGAAACCGCTAGCCCTTCACACTTCCCAGAGCAACTCCCTGAACGATATGCTTCGACAGGAAAAGATACACTAAAATAACCGGAAAGATGGAAAATGCAATCATAATATAAACCTGACCCATGTCAAATTTCAGCCAGTCCGCCGCACGCAGCTGCGCGATCAAAATAGGCAGCGTTTTCTTCTTATCATCATGCAGAATCAGGGCGGGCGTAAAGTAATTGTTCCAGCTGGTGACAAAAGTAAAAATTGCCTGTACCGCGATAGCCGGCTTCATTAACGGCAAAACAATGGTATTAAAGGTCCGAAATTCACCGGAGCCATCGATTCTGGCTGCTTCCACCAAAGACAGGGGCAGTGTGCTTTCCATGTACTGCTTCATGTAAAAAAAGGTGATGGGCGCAGCAATCGTAGGAACAATCAGCGGAATAAAGGAATCCTCCAGCTTCATCTTTCCCACCAGCTGCAGAAAGCCCAGAGCCGTTACCTGTGAGGGAATCATCATAATCATCATAATGAAGGTAAACATAAATTTTTTCAGTTTAAATTCATATGTATGAATTGCGTAAGCCGTCATAGTAGAAAAATAGGTGCTCAGCGCCGCGCTCAAGGCTGCCACAATAAAGCTGTTGAACAGACCGTTCCACACAGGCAAGGTTCCGGCCAGCAGATTTTCCCAGTTTTCCAGAAGATGTGTGCTGGGAAGAGGCGTAAACCCCTTGGTCAGCTCCGCATGAGATCTGGTGGCATTAATAAAAAGCACATAAAACCAGAACAGGCACAGAAAAGATACCAGCACCAGAGCCACATAGGCTATGGCCCTCCTTGTCTTTATGCCCAGGCCCTTTTGAATTTCATAGCTTTCCTTCTTCTTCATGCTTATACCTACCTATCCCTTTCATTTGAAAACTTATAGACAATGAGGCTCAAAACTCCGGTAATAATAAACAAAAATACCGAAAGCGCGCCGCCTATGCCGTAATTTTTGCTGAACAGGTGCTTATTCAGGTACATGATCAACGTCATAGAAGATCTCATGGGTTCTCCCGTTCCGTTTGTCAAAACCTGGGGCACATCGAACATCTGCAGTCCACCGATCAATGAGGTTATAACAACATAAATAAGGATAGGCCTAAGCAAGGGCAGCGTTATCTTAAAGAACACCTGCGTGGAGGTTGCCCCATCCACCGAAGCAGCTTCAAACAGTGAGGTGTCAATGCCCATCATGCCAGCCATCAGAAGGATGGTCGTATTTCCAAACCACATAATGAAATTCATAAACGCCACCAGTGCTCTGGTGCTCCAGACGTTGGATAAAAACCGGTATGGCGAATCCAAAATGCCTATCTGCATTAAAATGGAATTGATCGGTCCCCCATCGGAAAACAGAGTAAAAAACAGCATGGCAAACGCGGATGCCATAATCAGATTCGGCAGGTAAATCACCGTCTTGAAAAATCTCTGCCCCTTCAGCCTGAGACTGGGATTGGAAAACCATGCTCCCAAAAGAAGGGAAACCAAAATCTGGGGAATGAATCCCATAAGCCACATAATCAGCGTATTTTTTGCATAGAGCCAGATATCCTGATTTTCCAAAATCGTCCTGTAATTTTCCAGCCCCACAAAATTAGGCCCTACCTGTGTCAGTCCCGAACGATAATTTTCAAAAAAGCTGTTATAAACGGTGCTAACCAGCGGAATCAGCTGGAATACCAGATACACCGCCACAAAGGGAATCAAAAATATGTAGCCCCATTTATTATAGCTTACCACCTTTCCCCGGCGTCTGCCTTTCATAATACGTCCTCCGTTTCCTCCTAATTCCTGTCTTTCTAAAAAATCAAGTCATGCCCGCCCGGCCAGGCAGGCATGACTCCCCCAATGATTCTTTCTGCACATCAATCTGTGTATCAATGTGTCAATTCAGGATACTTTTCTTCTACAGCCGTGTAGAACAAATCAAGCGCTTCATCCAGCGTTGCGTTTCCATCAAAGTAGTTCTTCATAGCGCTCTGGAATTCTTCGTTACATCCCTGATCATATGCGGAAAGGTTGCTCAAATCGATCTTCTCTGCACCTGCACAGTACATAGGCAGAGGGTTCTGGCCTCCCAGCACCGCGCTCTGGTAATCAGGATCTGCCGCCATTGCTTCCATTGCCGGCTTGTTGTTTACGAAATCATTGTCAGCCTCTACGATTCCGGTCATGATCTCTTCATTTGTGGTCAGCTGAAGCATGATATCCTTTACCAGGGTTGCATTGTCCGTTCCGGTTGCTGCACAGATCCAGGTTCCTCCCCAGAAGAAGCCCTGAGGTCCCTCAGTTGCCGCCCATTTTCCGAGATTTGCGATGCTTCCCTCGGCATCTGCCGCCATGCTGAAATCAACAAACCATGCAGGTCCAAAATAGGAAAATACCTTTCCTTCCGGATAAAAGCCCTTGCTCCAGTCATCGCTCCACAACTCATAGGTAGTAGTCTCGCCTGCGTCTACCATTTCCTTGGAATCCTGCACCCACTTCATCAGGTTGTCGTCGATCACAATCTTGCCGTCCACAACCCACTTTGTGGATACATTGTTGGAGTATACACGATAGGTATCATTTACGGAAGATGTCATATGATAGCCTGCAGCCGCAAGCTCCGCAGCTGTTGCCTTAAAGGTATCCCAGTCTGCTACCTTTTCCTGAATCACAGCCGGATCATCAGTTCCGAAAACCTCCGTAGCCACATCGCGGCTGTAAACCATGACACCGGGACAGCCCTGCCAGGAAAGCCCCTTCAATACACCGTTGGAATCTGTAACAATATCCTTGGTATACTGGTACTGGTTCGCCAGATCCGCATCCGTAATCCCCAGATCAGCTATGGGCATGGTGTACTCCGTATCCACATACTTCAGCGCATAATCCGCCTCAATCAGAAAAATGTCGATCTTGTCATCTGCAGCTGCATCCGCCTGACCCAGAAGGGTAGCATCCAGATTATTCTGGTACGCATTATCATCGCTGGGTGTAATATTCCACTTTACCGTCACATCCCCAATTGTGCCGGTGGTTCCGTCAACCTCCGTATATCCCGGATAATGATCTGTAAGTCTGGTCTTGAATTCTTCGTTCCAGCAGTAGATGTTCAAAATTTTTCCTTCGTCAGCCGCTTCCGCAGATTCCGTATCCGCTGCCTCCGAGGATGGCTCAGAAGAGCTGCTTTCCGAAACCGGAGCCTCCGAAGAGGTTTGACTTTCGCTGGCTGCAGGCTCGCTGCCGCATCCTGCCAGCATGGTAGTGATCATGGCTGTTGCAAGTAAAGCACTGAGTACTTTTTTCTTCATTCTTTTTTCCTCCCTTTTTTTGTGCTGTTTTTTGCTGTTGCATTTATTTTTACGCCGCCCGGGTATCCTGTTCCGTCCGGCATAAATGCCTGTTGTTTTTCCTCCGGTATGGAGGCCACGGATTTCCCCTCCTCCACCCATCCGGAAATGATAAGCTGTTCTATCAGAGTTGTCTTGGGCCTTTCAATCAGACTGATCAGCTCTCTGGCCGCCACGCATCCGATCTGCTCCGTATCCTGCCTTACCGTAGTAAGCTGAGGTTCCAGATTTCTGGCCGACTGTATGCCATCGTAGCCTGCAACGGATATATCCTCCGGTATTCTTAAGCCCCTCTGCCTGATGGCATTGATTCCCCCAAAGGCCGCGAAATCATCGGGATATAAAATGCAGGTGGGCGGCTCCTCCAGATCAAGCAGCTCATTGGTCACATCATATGTGGTTGCAGTGTCCCTGTATGCCGCTTCTCTGATATATTCATCCGGAACCTTAAGTCCCAGACGCTCCGCCGTCCTGTAAAAGCTGGACAGCCTGCTGCTGGTAACTGCCGACTCTGCGCCGTGAATATAAGCAATTCTGCGGTGCCCCCTGCTGTACACGTATTCGAGCAGATCCTTCATGCCATTTACGTTGTCCGACAAAACAGCAATTCTGTTGTTGAAAAGATAGTCAATGGTCACAACCGGAATGTCGCTCTGCACAAGCTCTATCACCTCAGGGTCGTTGAAATCAATGCAGGCAAGCACCACGCCGTCAAAGCCTCTGTACCGGCTGTGCTCCAGATAGGACATCCTTCCCTCTCTGTTTCGGCAGCTGTTGATAAAAGTGATATCATAGCCGCTTTTCTCGGCCGTCCGCTTAAAGCTGTCAAGCACGCTGGCAAAATAATCATGGGTAAGTCCGCTTCTGGCTTCATCTGCAAACAGAACCCCGATTGCATATGTTCTGTTTGTCTTTAAGGCCCTTGCCGAAAGATTGGGCAGATACCCCAGTTCCTTGGCTGCCTTCCTGATACGTTCCTTTGTCTCCTCACCGATGTCCTTGTGATTGTTCAACGCCTTGCTGACCGTTGCAACAGACACACCGCACCGGGCGGAAATATCCTTTAATGATGCCATAGCTCTTCTCCCCGTCTACTGACAGAAGGTTGATGAAAAAATCGTTTCCCAATGGGCTTCCTTCTCTGACAGTTCCGATTTACATCTGACTTAATCGTTTTCGTAGTTTCAATATACAACACATTTTACAATTTTGCAATGCCTTTTTTGAATTTTATAATCACTTTGTATGCTATTTACAATTTTAAATACCATTTTTTGTGTATTAAGCTCATTTTTGGATTTTCTTCTTCCATAATAATGTGCCTTTATCGTACAACGTTTTCTTTTCATTTTATTACCTGACCTTTTTATTCCCCTCCCTCAATATTTGTTTTTTCTTTCAATTTTTCTGCGATTTCTATTGATTTTTCCGACTTTGTTCTATATAATCCATGTTAAGATTACAACAACTTAAACGTTTTCTTAAACCTAAAAAAGGAGAAACTTGCCATATGAAATTTGGGTATTATGACGACAAACACCGGGAGTATGTAATCACAGCTCCCGCAACGCCGCTTCCCTGGATCAATTATCTGGGCTGCAATGATTTTTTCAGCCTGATCTCCAATACCTGCGGCGGCTACACCTTTTACAAGGATGCAAAGCTCCTGCGTCTGACCCGTTACCGGTACAATAATGTACCCTGGGATGTAAACGGTAAATATTTCTATATAAAGGACGGCTCTGTGATCTGGAATCCCGGCTGGCAGCCCTCCAAGACCGAGCTTGATTTTTACGAGTGCCGCCACGGACTTGGTTACAGCCGCTTCCTGGCCTCCAAGAAAGGCCTGCGGGCAGATGTGCTCACCTTTATCCCGGTAAAGGACAACTGTGAACTCACCAGACTGACGCTCACCAACAATACTGCCTGTCCGAAAACCTTTTCTGTTTTTTCTTATGTGGAATGGTGTCTTTGGAATGCAGATGACGACATGAAAAATTTCCAGAGGAATCTAAGCATTGGCGAGGTGGAGACAGCGGGTTCTGTTATTTTCCACAAAACCGAATACAGAGAGCGGCGCGATCATTATGCCTTTTATTCCGTTAATACGGACATTGCGGGCTTTGATACCAGCAGAGACGCCTTTTTAGGCCCTTACCGGGGCGCCGACTGTCCCGAAGCGGTGGAGCAGGGCGCCTGCACAAACTCCATAGCCAGCGGCTGGTCCCCCATCGCCTCTCACCAGATCAATCTCACCCTGGACCCGGGAGAGAGCAAAACCTTCCTTTTCGTGCTGGGATACGTGGAAAATCCTCCCCAGGACAAATGGGAGAGCCCCGGAGTAATCAACAAAAAACCAGCCTATGCCCTGCTGGAGAAATACGCCTCCGAAAGGGACGCCGAAAAAGCATTCGACGAGCTGTGCCTCTATTGGCGCACACTGCTTGACAGCTATCAGGTTCACACACAGGATGAAAAAGTAAACCGGATGGTAAATATCTGGAATCAGTATCAGTGCATGGTAACCTTCAATATGTCCCGCTCCGCCTCCTATTATGAGTCCGGTATCGGACGAGGCATGGGGTTTAGAGATTCCTGCCAGGATTTGTTAGGGTTCGTTCATCTGATTCCTGACCGGGCAAGGCAGCGGATCATCGACATCGCCTCCACCCAGTTTGAGGACGGCAGCGCCTATCATCAATACCAGCCCCTCACAAAGCAGGGGAATTCCGACATCGGAAGCGGCTTTAACGACGATCCCTTGTGGCTGATTGCCGGGGTGGGCGCATATGTGCGGGAAACAGGGGATTTATCCATTTTGTCTGAGCCTGTTCCCTTTGACCATGATCCCGCTAAGGCCGCGCCCCTTTTAGAGCATTTAAAGCGCTCCTTTGACTATATTGTAAACCATAAAGGCCCGCACGGCCTGCCGCTCATCGGCCGGGCCGACTGGAATGACTGTCTGAACTTAAACTGCTTTTCCGAGCATCCGGGAGAATCCTTCCAGACCTTTGGGCCGAGCGAAGGCCCTGTGGCGGAATCTGTCTTTATCGCCGGCATGTTCGTAAAGTATGGGGAGGAATACGCAAAACTGGCTGCGCTGCTTGGAGATGACAAGGAGGCCCAATACGCCAGAAGCCAGGTAAAGGAAATGTACGATGCCGTATTAAAAAGCGGCTGGGACGGGCAATGGTTTCTTCGGGCCTACGACGCAATGGGAAACAAGGTGGGCTCCGCTAAATGCGAAGAAGGCCAGATTTACATAGAGCCTCAGGGCTTCTGCGTCCTTGCCGGCATTGGCGTAAAAGAAGGTCTGGCCCAGAAAGCCCTGGATTCCGTAAAAAACCGCCTGGACACCGATTATGGCATTATGATCCTGCAGCCCCCTTACACGCGCTATCACCTGGAGCTTGGGGAAATTTCCTCTTATCCTCCCGGATATAAGGAAAACGCCGGCATTTTCTGCCACAACAATCCCTGGGTATCCATCGCGGAGACCGTCTTGGGCAGAGGCAGCCGGGCTTTCGAAATTTACAAAAAAACCTGTCCGGCCTATGTGGAGGAGATCAGCGAAGTTCACCGTACAGAACCTTATGTATATGCGCAGATGATCGCAGGGAAGGACGCTCCCAGGCACGGTGAAGCCAAGAACAGCTGGCTGACGGGAACCGCAGCCTGGACTTTTGTGAATATTTCCCAATATATTCTGGGGATTTATCCCACCTATGAAGGCCTTCAGATCGCCCCCTGTGTACCCGAGCATTTTGGAGATTTCCAGGTCACAAGGAAATTCCGAGGCGCCTCCTATCACATTCAGGTAAAAAATCCTCAAAATGTGCAGAAGGGTGTGGCAAAGCTTCTGGTGGACGGCAAAGAAATACCAGGGAATGTAATCCCCTGGCAGGACGGAAAAAAGCAGGTGCAGGTGGAGGTCATCATGGGATAATCCTGCTCTGTGCCAGGTGCGCCAAGACGCGTTCATCCTGCCGGATGCCGTTTGGGAAGCATGAAAAAAGGGAGCTTTGGCTCCCTTTTTTCTCACCATTTTTTGTATGGGCACTCATTTCTGGCCACCGCCGCCCGAAGCTCCACATAGCATCCGCAGGCCCTGCACATCCCCTGAAAAAGCAGATCGCATTCCCTGCACACTCCAAGCCGCTTTTCATAAAGCGTTCCATCCGCCTTTATGCCATCATCCAAACCGGCAATATAAGCGTACAGATTTTCAAAGTATGCCTCTGAACCCGCCATTTCCCTGGTGAGACATCTTTTACAGGCTCTTTTGTTGACAGCTGTT
The DNA here is from genome assembly GCF_944382095.1 of Candidatus Acetatifactor stercoripullorum. NCBI lineage: Bacteria > Bacillati > Bacillota > Clostridia > Lachnospirales > Lachnospiraceae > Acetatifactor > Candidatus Acetatifactor stercoripullorum. Next base: position 11,320 of record NZ_CALWMU010000001.1, on the reverse strand, counting down.
TCTTTTGCTTCCATTCCCTTTTCTATTTCCATTAATTTCTATTAATAGTTTTCCGCCTTGATTTCAAAGTAAGACTGGGGATGGCTGCACACCGGGCATACCTCAGGCGCCTTTGGCCCGATCACAATATGTCCGCAGTTTCTGCACTTCCAGATGGTATCCCCATCCCTGGAAAATACAATGCCCTCTTCAATATTTTGAAGCAGCTTTCTATACCTTTCCTCATGCTCCTTTTCAATGGCCGCAACGCCTGCAAACAGGGCCGCAATTTCCTCAAAGCCCTCTTCCTTCGCTTCCTTTGCGAATCTGTCATACATATCCGTCCACTCGTAATTCTCGCCCTCTGCAGCGTCCCTTAAATTGTCCGGAGTAGAGCCGATACCGTCATGAAGAAGCTTAAACCATATCTTTGCGTGCTCCTTCTCATTTGCAGCCGTTTCCTCAAACAGCTCTCCAATCTGCACATAGCCGTCCTTTTTTGCCTTGGAAGCATAATACTTGTATTTGGTGTGAGCCATAGACTCTCCCGCAAACGCCTCCATAAGGTTCTTCTCTGTCCTGCTTCCTTTTAATTCCGCCATAATATCCTTCCTTTCTGCTGCCAACCAGTTATTTTCATTATACGTGCATTCGTACAAAAAAGCAATCTGATGTTACGGCAATTTTTCTTCCTTTCCACTTGCTTTTTTTCTACATATTTTATATAATTAATCGACAAAAGGGAGTAGCCGCCATGTTCTTTACGAATTATGGATTGCAGGCGACATTTCGGCATCTTGGGAAACTGCCCGCCTGTAATTGAAACGGCAAGACTTTTATCACGCAAGGGTTTCCTTCCCCGCATGGTAAAGGTCTTTTTTATTCTCAAAAAACAAAGAAAGGTGTAAGAAAAATGTCATTTTTATGGGAAGGTCTCGCTGCCGTCACCTGGCAGCAAATCGTAATGTATGTAGTAGGAGCCGCCTTAATCTGGGTGGCAATCAAAAAGGAGTATGAGCCTGCTCTGCTGCTGCCAATGGGCTTCGGCGCCATTTTGGTAAACCTGCCCGGCAGCAATGCGGTGGATCAGGTTCTCCAGGGGGTAGGCGAAACCCACGGTATTGTTTCCTGGCTTTATGACGTTGGAATTGCCGCTTCGGAGGCAATGCCCCTGTTATTGTTTATCGGTATCGGAGCTATGATCGACTTTGGTCCTCTTTTGGCCAAGCCCTCCATGTTCCTCTTCGGAGCTGCCGCTCAGTTCGGTATTTTTGCCGCACTGCTTCTGGCTTCCGCTCTGGGATTTTCTTTGAATGATGCCGCTTCCATCGGTATCATCGGCGCTGCGGACGGTCCCACCTCCCTTTTAGTGTCCCAGGTGCTCAATTCCCAATATGTGGGCGCCATTGCTGTGGCCGCATACTCCTACATGGCGCTGGTTCCTATTGTACAGCCCTTTGCCATCAAGCTGATCACGACGAAAAAGGAACGTTCCATCCGCATGGATTACGACAACAAATCCGTTTCCAAGCGTACCCGTATTCTGTTCCCTATTTTTACCACGATCATTGTAGGCTTTATCGCTCCTTCCTCCGCTTCTCTGGTGGGCTTTTTGATGTTCGGAAACCTGATCCGCGAGTGCGGGGTGCTTGAGTCCTTAAGCCAGACGGCACAGACCACACTGACAAACCTGATCACTCTGCTTTTGGGTATCACTATCTCCTTCAGCATGCAGGCAGATTCCTTTGTAAAGCCCGACACCCTTTTCATTATGGCCATCGGTCTTGCCGCATTTGTATTTGATACCTTTGGCGGCGTGCTTCTTGCCAAAATTATGAATCTGTTCCTGAAAAAGAAAATCAACCCCATGATAGGCGCAGCCGGAATTTCCGCATTCCCCATGGCTTCCAGAGTGGTACAGAAGATTGCCCAGGAGGAATCTCCCGGAAATATCGTAATTATGCACGCAGCCGGCGCTAACGTTGCAGGCCAGATTGCATCTGCCGTAGCTGGCGGTCTGCTGATTCAGCTGGTAACAAGCATGGGCTGACAGACAGGTTAGCAGAATCTGCAGTTCAGGGAAAGGAGATCACATATGAATAACATTATCGTCGCATTGGAAATGATGGGCATGGGTATGCTGGGAATTTTCACAGCCATGATTATCATTATGATTATGACATTTATTCTGGGCAAGGCGGACGCCTCCTCCGCAAAGAAATCTGCGGACAAGGCTTCCAAGTAAAATAGCCGCCGGTAATTCTGGCAATTTTTCAGGGGACTGCTGCAAAGCTCACAGCAGTCCCCTGTTTATTTATCCTTCCAAACCGGCTTATCCGCCGCGCAAATACACCGAATTTCCCTCCATATTGATTAAATTCAGAACATATTGCTATTCAAACGGCTTTCTTCCTGTGGTACGGTCTTTTTTTGCACAAAAAAGCCATCGGCTTCGCCGATGGCTTTTTAACGTGCGTTAGAGGATTCGAACCCCCGACCTTTTGGTCCGTAGCCAAACGCTCTATCCAGCTGAGCTAAACGCACTGACTTATGTTCAGGTATCATCACCTGCAACATAAGGTATTCTAACTTTTTTGTCTCTAAAAGTCAAGAGTATTTTTACACTTTTTCAAACTTTCTGTTGTAATTTATTTTATCTGCTGCTCCTTAGCTGCTCCGCGTCCCGGCTTAATTCCTGCACAATATCCACTGCCTTTTCCACCAGCTTTCCATTCTCCTCGCATGCCTCATAGGTTTCATTGGCATGGGCGGATACCTCCTCGGTAATAGCCGACAAAGTCTGAATGCTCTCCACAATCTGTCCATTTGCCGCTCCAAGCTCCTTTACTACGCCTGTCAGTTCTCCTGTCTGCTGTGCAATATCCTGGGTGCCCTGAGCAATATTTCCGAAATTCTCCTGTACCACCCGGGCGCTGTCCGCATTTGCCCGGTTGCTCTCCATCACCACATTCACAGCCCCAAACACGTCTTCCAGCTCCTTGTGGATATTTTCAATCAATTCCGTAATATCTACCGTTGCTGTTTTGGTTTGATTGGCAAGCCCTGATATCTGTCCTGCAACTACCGCAAAGCCGCGGCCTGCTTCCCCTGCTCTGGCCGCCTCAATGCTGGCGTTTAAGGCGAGCATGCCGGTGCTGCCCGCAATGCTTGTGATGGTCTCGATAATCGTGTTCATCCGCTCTGTATAGCCTCTCAGCTCCTGCATCTTATCCTGCACCTGCCTATTGGCATTCATGGATTTTTCCACCTGCCGGGCCAGACTGTCCATCTGGTTTTTTCCCTCCTCTGCCTTCCTGGCAGTGTCCGAAACATTCTGCCGGATAAAATCCGCCGTATCCTGTACCTTTCCAATATAATTCTGTATCTGCTCCGTTTTCTGCATCTGATTCTGTATAGACTGTGCGGATTCATTGCTTCCAGCAGACACCTCCTGCATGGAGCTTCTGATATGCTCCACCGATTCCTTTACTAGAACCATCTTATCTGCGGCGGCGGCAACGCCTTCGCTCATGCGATCGGATACCTGCAGTACATTCTGGAGCAGCTGATCCGTTTTTTCCTGCTGCATTTGAATTTCCTGTATATTAGCCCTATGGGATTTCCGGATTCCCACTGTAGTTGTCACCATATAAATTCCGGTAAGCGCCATACAGGCCAGCTGAATTTCCACATTTCTAATTTCATCCGCCCCATAGCCCGCCGTCACCGCCTGATAAATCACGCAGGCAGCATTGGCAAGAAAGCCGCCCGAAGCTATGGCCGCACAATATGCCGTATCCATATACAGTGTGATCACCATATACATAGGAAGAGCATATACAAAAGCCACCGGACTATCCGTGGTAAATATGGCAAATATGTAAAACAAGCTGTAGGTAGTACCCATAATGTGGCGCACCACTTTTGACTCTCTTTCCCTAGCATAGAGAATCCATTCCGCTATCAGCGGCAGAATCATAAAACAGGCAATGATGAACAAATATCCCCCTGATCTGGCCCCTTTTACCCACTCGATCACATATGCGGCCAGCAAAACGGCGTCAATCACGGTATGCCCCGTAATCGCTGCCTTATTTGCATAAGCCTTCTCGGAAAATTTCACTGCTTCCACCTCCTGTAAAATCCCATATTCAATTTTCAAAGGCATTATATCATATTTCTTACAAAAATGGTATAGATTTTTCCCATTTTGTGCTATACTGTAAAAATGATGATGTCAGGGGCAAAAGGTCTCCCATCATCTAAAAATAAAGCCTGCAGAAAATACTCTGCAATGCGCACAGTGTTCTGCAAGAATAAGGAGGAAGATTATGTTAGAATTACAGAATGTCTCTTTTCAGGTTCCGGGGGATGCCTCCGGCCAGAAAGAGATCATTAAAAGCATAAACCTGAAGTTCCAAGACCACACCTTTACAGCCATCACAGGGCCCAACGGCGGCGGAAAATCCACCCTGGCCAAGCTTATTATGGGCATTGAAAAGCCTACTTCAGGAAAGATTCTGTTTCAGGGCACAGATATCACGGAAATGGACATAACCCAACGGGCAAAGCTTGGCATCAGCTTTGCTTTCCAGCAGCCGGTGCGTTTTAAGGGTATCCGGGTAAAGGATTTAATCACCTTAGCCGCGGGCAGCAGTCTCAGCACCTCAGGGGCCTGCGAGTATCTCTCAAAGGTTGGACTCTGCGCCAGGGACTACATTAACCGGGAGGTGGACGCCAGTCTTTCCGGCGGCGAGCTTAAGCGTATTGAGATCGCTACCATCATCGCCCGCAACACGCCCCTTTCCGTGTTCGATGAGCCGGAGGCCGGAATTGATCTGTGGAGCTTCAGCAATCTGATCAAGGTCTTTGAGGAGCTCCACGAGACAAGCAGCAATTCTCTCATTATCATTTCCCATCAGGAGCGCATCCTGAACATTGCGGATGAGATCGTGGTCATTGCCGACGGCACCGTTCAGGCCAAAGGGCACAGAGATACCATTCTTCCGGAGCTGTTAAGGGGTACGGAAAGCTGCAAATATTATCAACAATAAAACCACACAAATAAATACACAGAAATGAGGATTTTTATGGACGAGATACAAAAAACATTATTGGAACAGGTAGCCGGTCTTCACGAGCTCCCGGAGGGAGCCTATAACATCCGGGCCAACGGAAAAAGCGTAGAGCGCAGTACCACTGCGCATATTGACATCGTTACCAAGGAGGACAAACAGGGCATCGACATTATTATCAAGCCGGGAACCAAGCGGGAAAGTGTTCACATTCCTGTGGTTTTAAGCCAAAGCGGCCTGACCGAAATGGTTTACAACGATTTTTATGTAGGGGATGACTGTGATGTTACCATTGTAGCCGGCTGCGGCATCCACAACTGCGGCCAGCAGGACAGCCGCCATGACGGCATTCACACCTTCTACATAGGAAAAAACTCCCATGTAAAATATGTGGAAAAGCATTACGGAAGCGGGGATGGCAGAGGCGGACGGATTATGAATCCGGAAACCGTGGTTTCCCTGGGAGAAAACAGCTTTTTGGAGATGGAAACCGTACAGATAAAGGGTGTAGACTCCACCAAGCGCACCACCCGTGCAAAGCTTGCAGACCACGCAAAGATCGTTATCACCGAGCGTCTCATGACGCACGGCAGCCAGAACGCAGAGTCCTCCTTTGAGGTGGACTTAGACGGGGTGGATTCCAGTGCAAATCTGATTTCCCGCGCCGTTGCCAGAGACGACTCCAGGCAGCTGTTTTTGGCAAAGATCAACGGCAACAACCGCTGTGCCGGTCATTCCGAATGCGACGCCATTATTATGGATAACGCAAAAATCAGCGCCATACCGGAAATTACTGCAAATAATCTGGATGCTGCCTTAATCCACGAAGCAGCCATCGGAAAAATTGCAGGAGATCAGATCATTAAGCTTATGACTCTGGGACTCACTGAGGCCGAAGCTGAGGCACAAATTGTAAACGGCTTCCTGAAATAATCAGGAAGCCGTTTTTCTTATAACCCAGCCATGCTTGTCCTTTTATCCGGCTCCCCCTTCACGGTAACCTGGAACTTTTTAAGGATTTCCTCCCGAAACTGGCTGTAATTATCTTCTCTGTCATAACAGCCATACTCTATCTCAAAGGTCTCTCCCGTTTTCAGAAGCAGCATTCCCAGAATTGACTTAGCATCCGTGAGCATCTTACCTGCCCTTATATCGATAGCGTCATCATACTCGCAGCACACTTCCACAAATGCGATGATGTCCTCCTCCGAACGGAAGGTAATAAAAAGCTTCTCCATTTTTTTGCCCCTTTCCATCTGTTTTTTGGACTGCTATCAGTATATTCCCACCAAAAAAACATGTCAACGAAATACCAGATTCTATACATATTTTTTACAAGAGCCGTCATTCTAATAGTATATCAACTTCAGGAGGTGGCTACTCATGCTCAGACAAGAAAGAACAATGGACGGCAACCAGGCTGCTGCCCATGTGGCTTACGCATACAGTGAAATTGCTGCAATTTACCCCATCACTCCATCCTCTCCCATGGCGGAATATGCCGACGAGTGGGCCTTACAGGGCCGGAAAAATATTTTCGGGCACCCCCTTTCCATCTCAGAAATGCAGTCTGAGGCCGGAGCTGCCGGAGCAGTACACGGAGCGCTGATCGCCGGAACCCTTGCGGTCACCTTTACTGCTTCCCAGGGACTGCTGCTCATGCTCCCCAATCTCTACCGCATTGCCGGAGAACTGCTGCCAGGCGTATTTCATATTGCCTCCCGAACTATCGCTGCCCATGCGCTGTCCATCTTCGGCGATCACTCCGACATCTATGCCTGCCGTCAGACCGGCGCTGCTATTTTTGCGGAAAGCAGCGTCCAGGAGGTCATGGACCTTTCCCCCGCCGTCCACTTAAGCGCCATCGAGGGCAGACTTCCCTTTTTAAATTTCTTTGACGGCTTCCGCACCTCCCACGAGCTGCACAAAATCAAGGTATGGGATTACGATACCTTGGCCGAAATGTTGGACAGGAAGCTTGTAGAACGGTTTCGAGAAAACGCCCTGCATCCCCGCCACGGTAAAATGATGGGCTCCGCCCAGAATCCGGATATTTTTTTCCAGGCAAGGGAAGCCGCCAATCCCTTCTATGACGCGCTTCCGGAAATCGTGGAACGTGCCCTTGCAAAAATCAATGAAAGACTTGGCACCTCCTACGGTCTCTTTGATTACTATGGAGCGGAGGATGCCGTGCATGTGATCATCGCCATGGGAAGCGTATGCGAAACCATACGGGAATATCTGGACGCCTTCCCCGAAAAGAAATACGGCCTGATCTGTGTGCATCTGTACCGTCCATTCAGCGCCCGCCACCTTTTGGATGCGATTCCTTCCTCCGTAGAGCAGATTTCCGTTTTGGACCGCACCAAGGAGCCCGGTTCCCCCGGAGAGCCTTTGTATCTGGATGTGCTTGCCGCCCTAAAGGAAGGAGGCCGGGAAAATATTGCTTTATTCTCCGGCAGATACGGTTTAAGCTCTAAAGACACTACACCCGGCCAGATTGCTGCCGTCTATGAGAACCATACAAAAAAAAGATTTACACTGGGCATCACAGATGATGTGACCCATCTCTCCCTGGACATCCCCTCTCTTCCCTCCACTGCACCAGAGGATATGATTTCCTGCAAATTCTGGGGGCTTGGAGGCGATGGAACCGTAAGCGCCACCAAAAATATTGTAAAAATTGTGGGGGATCACACGCCGTTAAAGGTACAGGGATATTTTGAATATGACTCCAAAAAGTCCAGAGGCCTTACGATCTCCCATCTCAGGTTTGGGAAAAGCCCTATCCGCAGCGCCTATCTGGTTCACCAGTCCGATTTCACAGCCTGCTGTAATCCTGTTTATCTGCACAAGTACGATATGACGTCGGAGATAAAAGAAGGGGGCGCTTTTCTCATCAACTGCCCTTACAAAGAGAATGAGCTGGAGCAGTTTCTGCCCGACAGCGTAAAGGGACAGCTTGCCGCAAAGCACATCCGTCTGTTTTTAATCGACGCCATCGGTATCGGAAAGGAAATCGGACTGAACAACAAAATCAGCACGCTCCTTCAGGCCGCCTTTTTTGGGGCTTCGGGCATCCTTCCAAGAGAGCAGGCTATCGATTTCATGAAAAAAGCCGCCCGCAAAAGCTATGGCAGCAAGGGAGAAAAAATCATAAAAATGAATGACCAGGCCATTGAGCGCGGATTTGACCAGGTGCAGCAGATTACAGTGCCCGAGGGCTGGAAGCGTTTCTCAAATTCCCCTTTAAGGGTTGACAATCCTCTTCTGCCGGACCGCCCGGAGGTTTTATCCTATGTAAAAAATATCCAGCAGCCTGTTACAGACCAGAGGGGCAATTCTCTTCCGGTGTCCGCCTTTGGCCCCTACGCGGACGGCTCCTTCCCCTCCGGCAGCTCTGCCCACGAGCGCAGAAACGTAGCCACTGAGGTTCCCGTGTGGAAGCCTGAAAACTGCATCCAGTGCAACCGCTGCTCCTTCGTCTGTCCCCACGCAGTCATTCGTCCGGCGGTAATGACAGCCGCTGAAAAAGCCAAAGCGCCTCAGGGAATGCAGAGCCTTCCCATGACAGGCATGACGGACTATTCCTTTTCCATCACCATATCCCAGACAGACTGCACCGGATGCGGCTCCTGCGCCGGCGTGTGCCCTGGAAAGCAAGGACAAAAGGCTCTGGAGATGTGCCCAGTCCATCAGCACCAGGAAACCCAGCAGTATTTTGATTACGGCAAATCCCTCCCCGAAAAAAGGGATGCCGCTGAGAAATTTAAGACGAATACCGTAAAGGGAAGCCAGTTTTTACGTCCCCTTCTGGAATTTTCCGGAGCTTGCGCAGGCTGCGGAGAGACCCCCTATGTAAAGCTTCTGACACAGCTTTTTGGACCTAAAATGTATATTGCCAATGCCACAGGCTGCACCTCCATCTGGGGAAATTCCTCTCCCTCCACCGCCTATACGGTAAATCAGGAAGGTTTTGGCCCTGCCTGGTCCAACTCTCTGTTTGAGGACGCAGCGGAATTTGGCTACGGCATGCTCTTAGCAAAGGAGGTTCTTTCCCGCTATGACCAGACAGACGAGAATCTGGTACAGTGGGTCATCGGCGGCGACGGCTGGGCTTATGATATTGGCTTTGGCGGTCTGGACCACATCCTTGCAAGCGGCAAGAATATCAATATTCTGGTGCTGAACACGGAGGTGTATTCCAACACCGGCGGCCAGGCCTCCAAAGCCACCCCTACCGGCTCCACCGCAAAATTCGCATCAGGAGGCAAATCCACCCGCAAAAAGAATCTGGCCGCCATGGCTATGACCTACGGCAACGTGTATGTGGCCCAGACCGCCATGGGCGCAGATTACAGCCATACAGTAAAAACCATCTGCGAGGCCGCAGCCTATCCCGGTCCCTCTCTGGTCATCGCCTACGCAACCTGCATCGCCCACGGCATCCGCGCCGGTATGGGAAGCTCTCAGCAGGAAGAAAAAAAAGCGGTAGAGGCAGGTTACTTCCACCTCTTCCGCTATAATCCCTCCCTGAAAGAACAGGGAAAAAATCCTTTTATGCTGGACAGTAAGGAGCCCGTGCTGGACTATGAGACCTTTCTGGAGGGAGAAATCCGCTATGACGTGCTGAAACGCCAGCATCCTAAGCAGGCCCAGAAACTCTTTGCAGAAGCCTCCCGTCAGGCAAAGGAACAATTCCAATACCTGAAAAAGCTGGAGGCCCTGATGGCTCCCAGAACTATATCAGGCGTTGTCCGTTAATCCACAGCCAGAATTCCAGCCCCAGCCGCTCTGCCGCCTTTCTGCACAGAATCATGCGGTTCAAAAAAATTTCAAAATAGTCCATGACTGCACACATTTCTGTGTCTATCTCCAGGCGAAGTTCAATATGAGAATCCTTCTCTATGTGGACTTCGCTTTTCTTTACAGAATAATTTACCCTGTCATGAATATCAAAGCTGGCAAAATCCCGATTCCGCACCCGGGTATAGCGCACATCCGTCTTATCCGCCAGAATCAGCGCCGCCGCAACGGGATTGACAGGAAAAGCCGTAGATTCGTCATGATTTCCAATGGCAGTTATTATGGTGGCGATGTCCTCCGGGTCCGCTCCCATTTTGTCCAGAATACGAAAGGCCATGACTGCTCCCGACTGGGCATGATCAATCCGGTTCACCACATTGCCGATATCATGGAGATAGCCTGCAATCCTGGCAAGCTCTGCCTGACGCTCATCATATCCCAGCGTCAGCAGAATTTCACTGGCAAGCTGGGCCACCTTCTTCACATGAGGAAAGCTGTGCTCCGTATATCCCAGTGCAATCAACGATTCATCCGCTCTCCGAATATAAGTTTTTACCGCTTCATTATTTTGTATCTCATCAAAAGTTATCTTCAATTTCCGCACCTGACCTGTCCGTTTTTTGTATTGTAGCACATCTTCACTTCCAAGAACAAGTGCAAAAGCGAGATTCCATCACAGGCAGATACAAAATTATGCCGCGGTCAGCATTCCTGTTTTTCACATTCACAAGGTCTTATAGATACGGAATCCACCCTCTGTCCCTCCAGATAGCCGCAAGACCTCAGTCCTTCCCTGATTACGCTGTTCCAGCTTCTTGCGGAGAGCTGGTAAACCGTGCCATCATCCAGCACAATCGTACACGCATTCTCCATCGTACAATTTTCAGAGCAGGCCACCTTATACATATTCTTCCGGCTGATGGCTCCGATCTCCTCCAGCAGATTTACCATGCGGTAAACCGTCGCCACACCCAGAGTATTGTCCTGTTCCAGCGCCTTATAAAAAATCTCCTTACAGCTGGAGCATTCGTTTTCCAGTATGATGTCAATCAGATGCAGGCGCTGTCTTGTGATCCTGCATCCCTTCTCTCTCAATCTGGAAAGTATCCTGTCCTTCTGCATTTGTGTTACCCGGCGGCCTGACTCTGTCCTAACGTCCACAATGCCCTCCGCAGTGCCTGCAGTCACCGCCGCACTGTATGGATTTGCCGTTCTTTTTATCTTTTACCATGCTTCTGACAATCAGGGCTACTGCCACAGCCAAAACCGCCAAAACAATCAATGTACCCATATGCTGCCTCCTTTACAACTAATGAGACTGATTTTCATTTCTGAAGTTAGTATATACTAACTATCATTAGTTGTCAATAACCTATGGGCAAAAAAATGGGGCCTATAGGGCTCGAACCTATGACCCTCTGCTTGTAAGGCAGATGCTCTCCCAGCTGAGCTAAGACCCC